>JAOACP010000020.1 GCA_026417795.1 Thermanaerothrix sp. | reverse complement strand
GATCCCCCACTGGGAAACCAGGTAAGGCATCCTGAAGATGACAGGATAGATAGGCCGGGGGTGTAAGCGGTGTGAGCCGTTGAGCTGACCGGTACTAATATGCCGAGGCCTTAACCCCATCTTCCTCATGTAACCCGAAAGGGTATACGCAAGATTTCCGGTGGCCATAGCGGAGGGGAAACACCCGGTTCCATGCCGAACCCGGCAGTTAAGACCTCCAGCGCCGATGGTACTGCGGGGGGTACCCGTGGGAGAGTAGGTCGCCGCCGGTCCTTTCTTAAACGCAGCCTTCCAGTATGACTGGAAGGCTGCTTGCTTTTTCCGCTACCAACTACCTTAAAACATGCCGAAAGTCATCTCGTTCATACCCATATCCCCATAACCACTAACAACAGCCATCCCCATGACCCTATATCCCGTAACTCCAATAACCATATACCACAATCATATACCATAACCATATACCCAATACCCCGCCCACTAACCAAATAACCCGCACCAGGGCATACCTCGGCATCGGCACAGCACCACCCGGTGGGCGGCTTTTAGGTGAAAGGGGATGGTCGCGTTGCCCTGCGGCTTTCTGTCGCTGATTTTTAAGCAAATCAAAATTCCATTGCTCCCGTTGAATTCCTTAACCGCTTTTGGGATTTTATGGCTTGTTGATCTGGATTTTGTGGCAGGGGTAATGAATTTTAATTTCAAGGTGTACGGCAAGTGGATGTATAATATAACATCCCATGTATGGTACTTGGATTTGGTGGTATAATAACCGATGATTAATATATTGGTTTCTTATATATTCTGGAGGGGTGCTGAATGGTGGATACCAAGCACATGCGATTGGGAGACATCTTGATACAGGCCGGCGTTTTGACTGAGAGCACCTTGAACGCGGCGCTTAAGGAGCAGAAGGTGAGCTCCATGCGGCTTGGTGAGATACTGGTGAAGAACGGTTGGGTTTCGGAGAAACACTTAGCTGAAGCCCTGAGCCGGCAGCTCAAGGTGCCCTTGGTGTCCCTTGCCAGGTACAAGCCCACCCCGGAGGTATTAAAGGTAGTGCCTGAGAACATGGCGAGGCGCCTTGAAGTGGTGCCTTTAAGCCTGTTGGATAATGGCAGACTTCTTGTGGCCACTTCGGATCCCCTTAACGTGGTGGCGCTGGACGAATTAAAGATGGCAACTGGTAGGGAGATAGAGCTTAGCATCGCCATGGTCTCCGAGATAAGGCGGGCGTTTGAGCAGTTCTACCGGGTTCACACCACATTGGAGGAAGCCATGGTGGAGGTGATGGAGGACAAACCATCCGATTCGTCGTTGAACCTGGTGGACGTGGGGGTGGATGATGCCCCGGTGGTGAAGCTGGTCAACTCGATCATGGAGGAGGCAGTTAAAGAAGGTACCTCTGACATTCACATAGAGGTCTTTGAAAGGGGGGCGAGGGTGCGCTACAGGATAGACGGCGCCCTCTTTGATTCCCTTGAGTATCCCAAGAACCTGCATCCGGCTGTTTGCTCCAGGATAAAGATAATGAGCGGAATGGACATATCGGAGCGCAGGAGGCCCCAGGACGGAAGGATCTTGTTAAAGGTTGGCAACAAGAGGGTGGATCTTCGTGTTTCTTCCCTTCCATCCATATTTGGCGAGAAGATAGTCATGCGATTGTTGGACCAGGATAAGGCCATGGTTGGATTGGAGCGGTTGGGCTTCAGCCCCGATGAGAGGGCTCTTCTTGAGGACATGGCGTCCCTTCCGTACGGCATCATACTGGTGACCGGGCCCACGGGGAGCGGTAAATCCACCACCCTTTACTCGCTGCTTGAGGTCATGAACACGCCGGATGTGAACATAATAACGGTGGAGGATCCGGTGGAGTACACGATGCCCGGGATTACCCAGGTGCAGGTGAATGAAAAGGCAGGGCTTACGTTCAGTGAGACCTTGCGGTCCATCCTTCGGCAGGACCCGGACAAGATAATGATAGGAGAGATCCGGGATCAAGAGACCGCCCAGCTGGCCATAAGGGCCGCGTTGACCGGTCACTTGGTACTCTCCACACTGCACACCAACGACGCCCCCAGCGCGGTGGCAAGGCTTTTGGACATGGGGATACAGCCTTTTATGGTCTCTTCGGCCGTGGTTGGCGTTGTAGCTCAGCGGCTTGCTAGGAGGTTGTGCAGTTCGTGCAAGAAGCAGATTGAGCTGCCTGATGCGGTGGCAAGATCCCTTGATTTGCCGCCGGGGACCAGGGTTTTCGCTCCGGTGGGGTGTGACGACTGCAGGAACACCGGATACAAGGGACGTACCGCCCTTTTCGAGATACTCATGGTGGATGAGGAGATAAAGAGGGCCATCGCCGAGGGATCCCCGGTGTATGAGATCCGAAAGTTAGCCATATCCAAGGGAATGACAACTTTGAGAAAGGCTGGAATTAAAAAGGTCTTAGATGGTATAACTAGTGTGGAAGAGATGATGTCTGAGACCATGCAGTAAAACTTGTTTAGCTTTGGAGGTGCAACATGTCGGTTCCGTCATTGAAAGTGCTTTTATATGAGATGGTAAAGCGAAAGGCCAGCGACCTTCACATAAGTTCTTCCAGGCCTCCCATGCTGCGAATAGACGGGATGTTGATACCCTTTGATCTTCCGGACCTTACTCCTAACGACGTGATGGAGTATCTGGGGGATATTCTGCCTCCCGGAAGACATGAGGAGTTCACCCAGAAGAGGGAGTTGGATTTCAGTTTCACCATGGTGTCTTTGGACACCATGCCTCGTTTCCGTGTGAACTGTTTCTTTGAGAAGGGGAATCCCGCCATAGCCATCCGTTCCATCTCCACGGACATAAGGACCATGGATCAGTTGAAGCTGCCGAGGGAGATGGGGCAGGTGGCGGAGAAGATGAGGGGACTTTTCCTGGTCACGGGGCCCACTGGATCCGGTAAGAGCACCACGTTGGCGGCCCTGATCCAGCAGATCAATATGAACCGATCTTGCCACATAGTGACGGTGGAGGATCCCATAGAGTACGTCTTTAGATCTGAGCGGGCCATGATACACCAGCGGGAGGTTGGGGATGACACCATGTCATTCTCCGAGGCTTTGCGCCGTGTCTTGCGTCAGGACCCGGACGTGATAATGATCGGAGAGATGAGGGACTTGGAGACCATCTCGGCGGCCATAACCGCGGCGGAGACTGGCCACTTGGTGTTGGCCACGCTGCACACCCCTGACGCCGCCCAAACGGTGGATCGAATCGTGGACGTGTTTCCCCCTTATCAACAGCAACAGGTTAGGCTTCAGCTGGCCAACATACTGATAGGGATATGCTCTCAGCAGCTGATACCCTTGGACGGCGGCGGCAGGGTTGTCGCCACGGAGCTTCTTTGGGCGACGCCTGGGGTGAGAAACTGCATAAGGGAGGGCAAGACGTCCCAGATTAAGAGCATGATGCAGACGGGAAGCTCCATTGGCATGCATTCCATGGATCAGGATCTGGTGAGGCTCTACAGGGAGGGGATCCTCTCCAGGGAGGCGGTGGAGCAGTACTGCTTTGACCCGAAGGAAGTGGAACACCTGTTGGGGGGACCTGTCTTGGTGCGATGAAAAATTGATTCCTTGACTTTTGTTTTCTGGGTTGTTAAAATAAGGCTAATCATAGCCGGACTAGGCGGGGGGCACAGGACTTGAAGTTCGAGTACCGAGCTAGGAGCGCCGAGGGGGATTTGTCGGGGGTCTTGGAGGCGGGATCCAGAGAGGCCGCCCTTTCCCTCATGAAGGGCAGGGGCTGGGTGCCCTTGGAGTTGAAGGAAGTCCCTGAGGGGGAGCGCAAGCTATTTGGAGGCCTTGCGCTGCTCCAGCCCAAGGTGAAGCTGAAGGATCTTGCGGTGGCCTTCAGGCAGCTTTCCACCATGATATCTGCCGGCATAACCGTGGCGGGGGCTCTTAACATCATAAAGGAACAGGTTCACAGCAAGGCCTTGGCCTCGGCTTTTGAGACCGTATCTAGGGGTGTTATGGCAGGCCGTGGCTTGGCGGACGCCATGAGCGCCGATAAGGCGTTCTCTCCTTTGGTGATATCCCTCATAAGGGCGGGGGAAGAGGGCGGCGTCCTGGACTTGAGCCTTCAGCGGTTGGCCACGTTGCTTGAGAAACAGGAGGCGTTGCGGAAGAAGATCTCCTCGGCGTTGGTCTATCCCATGGTGGTGTTGTCCATCTGCGTGATGGTCATGGGAATATTGGTGTTCGTGGTAATACCGCGGTTCTCTCAGGTGTTTAATCAGATGGGGATAGAGTTGCCGCTGGTGACGAAGTTGGTTTTTGCCTTTGCCCTGGGGGCCAGGGATAACGGGCTTCTTATAGGCTTGGTGTTGGCGATTTTGGTGGTTCTGGTGATGTTGCTGAAGCAGATACCCTCGTTCAGGGCTAGGTGGGACCGGGTTAAGCTTCGTATCCCTTTGATAGGAGATGTCATCTACAAGGGGATAATGGCCAGGAGCTTTAGGACCTTGGGTACGCTGGTGTCCTCTGGGGTGCCGATCCTTCGGTGCCTTGATATGGCAGCGGGGGTCGCTAACAACCATTTTGTGGGCGGAGCCTTTCAGAAGCTTAAGGAGGGTGCGGAGAAGGGTGTGCCGCTTAACGTGGTGGCCAAGAGAGAGAACCTCTTCCCCCCCATGGTATGCCACATGGTGGCCATAGGGGAGGAGACCGGTAAGCTGGAGGAGATGCTGGAGAAGGTGGCGGACTGGTATGACATGGAGCTGGAGGAGAAGGTGAAGGCCCTTACCTCGGCGTTGGAACCCATGTTGATACTGTTCGTAGGCGGAGTGGTGGCGGTGGTCGCCATGTCCATATTCTTCCCCATAATAAGTGCCATCCAAAGCCTCATGTAGGGGCTTAAAAAAAAGGAGGAGATGTAAATGAAGCAGATGTGGATGCGGTTGTTGGGTAAGAAGCGGAAGGGTTTTACGTTGGTGGAGCTCCTGATCGTCATCATCATCATCGGCATACTGGCTGGAGCGATGCTTCTTGTGGCTGGCAGCGGCACCGATAAGGCGGAGGCCACCCGTATCGTAAGCGATCTTAGGACCGTGAAGAGCGCCGCCATGATGTACTATGCGGACAATGGCAGCTGGACCAATAACCTGGATAACCTTAAGTCCTACATGGGCAGCTCTGGAGTTGACACCGCCCAGTTCAAGATGCTTGCCGTTAGCAACGACTACTACATTGGCCGCAATGTGACCAGCTATGGCAACGGCGTTAAGGCAAAGCTGAAGGACATGGCCTCTAAGGACAAGAATCTGTTTGGTGGTACTGACAGCGCCGTCAACACCACCGCGTATAACAACGAGAACTGGATTTACATGCAGGTTCGTTAAGCCCTGGGGGTGTTGACGTGAGACGGGGTTTCTCCTTGGTGGAGGCTCTCATATCGCTGGTCATTCTGGCGGTGGTGTTGCTGGTCCTGGGGGCTTCCATAATGATGTCCCACGCCATGGCCATGCGAACCTCCCAGCAGGAGAATGCCCTGTGGCTTGCGGGAGAGGCTTTGGATGCGCTGGAGTGGGGGGGCAACCCCCCTTCCAGCATTTCTCCCTACAGCCTCTCCTGCGCCTCTTACGATGTTTCGGGGGACAGGGTTCTGGTGGTGACCGTAAGCTGGGACTCAGCCTCCGGCGCCAGGTCTTTGGAGTTCAGGAGGGTGGTGCCCCGTGATCCGGCCCTTAAGGTCAACTAGTCGGGCCTTCTCCCTCGCGGAGGTCCTGATGGCCCTGCTGGTGGGGGCCATAGCGCTTGTGGGTTCGGTTGCCATGTTTTGGCTTTATATATCCCATTACGAGAGGATAGAGCTCTCTTCTAGGGCAAGGATGAGGGCGGAGGAAGCTGTGGCGGTCCTTCAGGACTGGGTGTTGAACGCCGCGGTTGGAGTTTCAGCCGACAAGCCCTCCAAGGCCTTCCCTGGGATTTCTCAGTTTGGTTTCTGGAATGATCTGGTGGAGGTCGTGGACTCCTCGAAGAAGCTTAGGTTGCTGTACGCCGTTCCGAGCGGCGTAACCATAGTGTCCATGGATCGCGCTTCAGTGCCCCCCAACGGGGTGGTCAACCTGGAGCTTGCCGAGAGCCTGCCGTCGGATCTTTATTCCCTTTCGCCCGCTACCATGAAGGGGTGGCTTGTCTTCCCATCCGCAAACCTGCCTTTGCGGATCAATTCTGTCAATGGCAAGGCGGTATCGCTTTTAAATCCTCACTCCCAAGACGTGGTGGTGGCTCCCTTTGATGAGGTGTTCTACCCCAGAGCTTTGGTGGCGGAGCAGAAGGACGGCCAGCTGTACGTGGAGGATGTATCGTTAGGAGCTCCTCAACCCAGAACTGGTGTTGGTTATGCGGATATAAGGTTTGGACTATCCCAGGGGGTGCTTACGTTGCACGTCTTAAGCCGCGGGGACGGTCCTGGCAAGGGGCTGCCGTCCACCTGGCCTTCTTCGTTCGGTACCACCCTTTCTTCTGAGGACAGCAAGGGATATCTGATGCACGTCAGGACCTCCTGGAGGTTGAGGAATCGATGAGAAGGCCTGGATTTGCACTGCCCACCGTCTTAGTGATAATGCTGGCTGGGTTGGGGCTTGTCACAACCGCTTTTTTCTTGGCCAACAACCTGTTCTCCACAACCCAGAGCGTGGTGCAGCAGAAAAAGCTTTATATATCCGCCCAGTCCGGGATCAGCGCCGCTGAGGCGTGGCTGTTGGCTAACACCACCGATAAATCGTTCCCTGACTACGATTCCGCCGCGGATCTATCCGCAACGGGCGTGCTGTCCTCCAAGACGATCAAGGGGATAAACGTGCCCTTCGGCAATCTGGTGGCGGTTTCCTCCGGAGATCAAGGGGTGTTCCGTTCCGAACAGGATGGTACTACAGTTACTACCTTCATATACAGGGTTGACTATCCTAACGTGCCGTCCTATGCGGCTGGTATCCCTCCTCGTCTTGGTGCTTTGGTTTATGCCATGACCGCCGATGTTACCCTGGAGCCCACCATGCCAGGCTCTTCCGGTGGGGTTGGTTCCGTTGGGGAGGCCGGTAAGTTCAGACCCCCAAGCTATGTCATAAGGAGCACCGCCAAGAGGTCCGGGTTTGCCTTGGGGGAGGATAGGACCATGACCGTGGAGGAAGGCATCATAGGCAGGGAGTGATGGAGATGATGGTGAATAAAGTTTTGCGCAAGCCATGGGTTATCCTTGCTGCCCTGGCCCTTTTGGGGGTTGTATCAGCTGGAGGATTGATGGGGGCGGACGATGTCGCCCTTAACCCCTTCTTTAAAGAGGCCCCTAAAGGAATAGGAGAGGGGGTCTCTCCTAATGTGTTTCTGCTCATAGATACCAGCGCGTCGATGCTGTGGTCCACCAGTGGGGACGTCAACGATGTTCCTGCGTCGGGCACCAATTATTCGGGGCCGTCCGGCTCCTCCCCTTACTACGTTCTTCCTAATCCGGTTCCTCACAATCCGGTGGTTGGGGATCCTTATTACTTTTACGAGTCCTCGGAGACCTGGTGTACCTATGGCGATGGATCTCAGCCGTATAAGATGTATACCGGAGAGCAGTACCAATATTGGGGCAGGGATTTAGATTCATCTAACAACAGGGAGGACGATCCCGACTGTTACGCCCAGGATAACGATTATCTGAGGTACAAGCGGGGTAATAAATCCTATGGCCTGGTTCCCAACGACAGCAGGGCGTTTAAGATGAAACTGGTCCTGTGGCGTCTTTTGCGTTCTCCAGAGGTGGTAAGAGACGCGGTCATCGGCGTGGCCACCTATGTCCAGCAGGATTATTCCAGCTGGGGAGATAACAGTCTACCTTGGGCGGATTGGTATCGGGGCATCACCAAGAACGGGACTTTCGCCTATCGCGAGACCAGCTGGCCCAACGGCCGTTTTGGTTATGACTCTCCCAACTCGTCCGGTACCGGTGGTAGTGGTATGACTTATTACGGCAGGAGCGTTCGGTTGAGCCGCGGGGTTTTGATCAGCACCAACGAGGCCAGCAAGAGGGCCATGTTCATAGTCCAGCCTGCCCAGATGTACCAGCTTTCCGGAGGCTCCTATGTAGCCACCCAGATGAGGGACAAGGTTATCCAGTGGTTTGATGGTAGAGAGGATGCCAGCAACAAGGAGCTTCGTTTTGACGGCAAGCGTCCTCTTACCCAGTCCATAGCATTCTCCGAGGGGGCTAACTATGGAAAGCTGGAAGGCTCCCTTCGTGATTTCTTCTGTGCCAGGAAGAGCGGGGTGTACGATACCAACGATTCTCGTCCAAGCAGTGAACCCACATACATAAAGCAATGGTGTCAGGGCAACTACGCCATAATACTGACCGCTGGGGGACAGAACCGGGACAACACCGATCCGGTGGAGGCGGTAAGGGCGCTTCACAACTCCAGGATATCTTACTCGGGATGGGGGGTTGATCCCGCCACTGGTGCTTATAGGAAGTCTCAGCCGGTTAAGGTCTTTGTGGTGGCATTTGTAAACCCTAACCCTACTTCAGATAAGGGTAGGCAGCTTAAGCGAACTCTTGAGAGGATGGCGGACGTGGGAGATGACGGGTTGGAGAACGGCTCTGCGTCGCCGTTTTATGCCAACGATGTGGCTGCCCTTATGGATGCCTTCAAGCGTATTTTTGAGAGCATAAACAGCAACGCCGGTTCCGGTGGAGCTCCAGTTGTAAGTCCTCGCAAGGATGGGGAGGCCTTCGTTTACTCCTCCGCCTTTTCGGTGCCCAATTCCACGAAGGCGATGCAGTGGAAGGGGGATGTCGTGTGCTACGAGATCGATAAGGACGGGAACCAGACGAGGAAGTGGAGCGCCGCTGAGATGCTGAACGTTAAGGAGCATTCGGAGCGGTCCCTTTTTGCGGTGGTCAACGGCGAGGGGCTTAAAAAGGTGTTGAACACCGGTTCTTTCAGCTATTTAGACCAATTGGCCTCCCAAATGGGCCTTTCTTCCAGCGGCGCAAGCGCCTCCACCCAGGCGGAGCTTTTCCTCCGGTGGCTTATGGGGGACAGGACCGTTGAGTACGACGCCAACGGGTTTAAGATCAAATGGGACGAGGATTTGGATGAGAACTATCCCCATAAGAGGGCCGGCCAGAGGTACAAGATGGGAGACGTCTACCACGCCGGTATGGTGGAGCTTACCGTGTACAACTCTAACGGAGGGAAGGACATAGCTCTCTTTGCCCAGGATAATTTGGGGTTGTTGCATGCCTTCGATGTTTCCAATGGATCTGAGCGTTGGGCCTTCGCACCTCCAAACGTGCTTGAGGGGCGCCGTCTTGTGGGGCTTAAACAGTTCCAGGGCGCTTGGCTTCAGACCACCGATCCCATGCAGTCCTACTACTCGGTTCCCCGCTACCTTTTGGACGGTCCATTGGTGGTGGAGAAGACCCGGGAGGGTAGGTATGTGTTGTTGGGGCTCCTTGGAAGGGGTGGGTGTGGATTATATGCCATGGACGTGACTTCCCCGTGGTCTCCCTCTTTCCTTTGGGCGGTGGAGAATCAGGTCTTCGACTTCAAGGGTGATGCCTCGATGCCCGGTTTTGTCGCCTCCCCGAAAGTGGTGATATGGAGTCCCAAGAGCAGGGAGGTCCTTTCGCACGCACAGGCTTATGGGACTAAGAAGGACTACCGGGAGCTTTTCTTCTCCACCTCAACCCCTGTGGTGGGGACTTATGGAGGGGAAGACGTTTTGTTGATGGGCAATGGTTATCCGGGGCCTTCCGGTATGTCCAAACAGGGGGCGGTATATCTTACTTCCCTTTTCACAGGTGAGGTGCGGGGTAGGTTTACCCATGAGAACATGAAGTCGGTGGTGGGGTCTCCTAAGGCTTTGGCGCCATCGGATGGCAGCAGGGAGATAGATCTCTTCTACTTCGGCGATCTGTCCTCTGCGGTTTGGAGGGGCAGCGCATCAAGGGGGGAAGTTTCGTGTATAGTTCCTTCTGGGGTTATCCCAGGGGGTATGGGTATTTCTCACAGCCTTGCCATCGGCAGAAGCGGAGGGGCCTTATGGGTTGCGGGGGTAACCGGTGACGACGGGGGGCTTGATAATCCCTCCGGCACCAGGGCGGCCATGTTCTCCTTCCCCCTGGCCAGAGCGGAAAGCGGAGCCATAACAAAGACCGGTGATCTTAACGGTGTAAACGCCTATGACCAATCCACTGCTGGATCCGCCGATGGCTGGTATATGCCGCTGGATGAATCTGGGGCAAACCGGGAGAGGCCTACGACTCCTCCGGTCATAAAGAACGGATACGCCCTTTTTGCCACCTTTACGCCTTCAAGCGGGGCCTGCGTGGCAGGAACCGGCAGGTTGTACGCGGTGGAGCTGCGAACCGGGAAGAGCGGATGGGGGGGACTTAAGTATCGGGAGGTGGAGAACCTTAAGATAACTGGCATAACCGTATATAAGAACAAGATCTACATGGGAGTTCAGCGGTTTGCGGATATCAGCGATAATGCGCTGAAAAAGGCGTTTGGCAACGATGCCAAGGCCTCGTGGGATAGCGGCCTTGTGACCATATCCCTGCCACCTAACGTTCCGGCCGACAAGGATAAGGTGGGCAAATATGACAGGATCTACTGGAGAAGACGATGATCGCTGGCGGGAGGGGTGAATAGAGTGGGGCTTTGGGTTAGAAGGAAGAAGAGGCTGGCTGGGCTCTTTGTCATGGGAGAAAAGATCCAATACCTGGCCCTGGATACCAAGCGGGGGGGGCTGTCTGTCAAGGCCAAGGCGGAGGTGGACTTGGAGACGGCCCCTTCTCAGCGGGATCTTTGGGCGGATCCCGACATGTTGGAGAACCGTATGCTCAAGATCAAGAGAGAGGTCGGAGCCCGGTGGTTCAGAAGCGCGGTGTTGGGCATCCAGGCGAAGGACGTGATGGTGAAGGTTATACAGCTCCCTAGGGTTGAGGGTGGAAGGGGGCTGAGAGAGCTTTTTAAGATGGATTTTGATAAGCACTTCCCCTTCCCAGTCGGCGAGGCGGTTTTCGACGTTGCCCAAATAGAGCACCCGCTGGATGCGGGCGGGGATGTCACTTATGCGGTGGCCGCGGTTTCCAGGTCGAGGCCGGTTGAGTCCATCATCGAAGTTTGCGGCAAGACGGGCCTTATGGTGGATGCGGTTGAACCAAGCGTGATGGCCGCGTTCAGGGCCATGCAGGGTCCCGAGCCGCCAAGCGATCGTTGTAACCTATACGTCATGGCTGGCTATTATTCTTCCTTTATAGTGGTGTCCTATAGGGACAGCGGAATACTTTATAGGAACGTATCGTATGGTTTTGGCAATGGACAACCCGAAGAGGATGTGTTCGTGTCCTTTGCCCGGGAGATATACTCCTCCGCCAACTTTGTAAACACCCAGCTCAAGGGGCTTGGGATCGGTAAGATATACATAGGCGGGTATGGTCTGCACTATGCGGAGGAGATTAAGGAAGCGGTTTCATCCATGACGCTGATACCGGTTGAAATGGTGGATCCCTGGGAGCTTTGGGAGATTGATGGAGCCCCGGAAGAGCGGTGGGGTTGGGAGGTCACCTTGGGCCTTGCGCTTAGGGGGGTAGATGACGAATGAAGGTTATGTTGGATCTTAGGCCCGAGGGGGTAAGGCCTGTGCAGGCCACGTCCACGGAGGTGAACGTGGCGTTTGTGCCCGTTTTGTTGCTCACCCTTTTCGTGGTGATAGGTTTGGGCAACATAGGTTGGTCTTCATATTTGCTTCTTAAGATGGGCGCCGAGAAGGAGGAAGTGGAGGTGGCCATGCAAGAGGCCCAGTCTTTATCGGAGCGCCTGGCCATGCAGATACAGGTCATGGAGAGGAGGAACAAGACCTTGTCCGACGGTATCTCTTTCCTGCTGGGAGATACCCCTGCGCTGGAGGTGTTAACCACCATAAATGGAGCTTCCCCCAGTGATTTCTTCCTTGAGGGTGTGGAGATAAAGGATGGGCTTTTCTCCGTTGGGGCTGCCGGCAAGGATCAGAACAAGGTGGTTGCCTTCAGCACCGCTTTGAACGGCCAGCCCGTCTTCTCCTCCATTTCAATGCCCGTGACGGAGGAACGTAAGGTGGGAAAGGAAACGTGGTTGGCTGTAACCACTAAGGGTACCGTGTCCGGTTGGAAGGAGTACCTTGGCAAGATCCAAGGAGGGGGTGTTAGTAATGAAAAACCTTAAGATATCCTCCCCTCTCCTGGGGCTTGTGCTGGTGGTGGTTTTTCTGGGAGGCCTACAGGCTTTTATGGCGTACAGGGTGAAGCAGATGGCCGCTGAGGTGGCGGAGATGAAGGTTCAGAAGGCTGCGCTGGATTACGTTAACGAGCAGAGGGCCCTTAAGGTGGAAGCCCTGAAGAAGGCGGAGGTGGAGCTCAGCGGCCTCATGGTCAAGCGTTTCAAGGATGGAGTTGATTTTTACGCCTCCCTCAACACTCTCATGAGCAAAAACAAGATGGAAAAGCCCTTGGTGGTGCCCGTATCCATGGATCAGGGCGTTGTGGCCGCCAAGGTGGATGTGACGGGAAACTACGATTCCCTGCTCTTGCTTTTGGGAGATATGCGCCAAGGTCCCAAGGGGCTTAGGGTTGACTCCCTTTCTGTATCTGCCGCTTCCAAGGACCAAGTTAAGGTCTCCATGTCCGTTAGCGGCCTCTTGGAGGTGACGAGCGGTGACCGGTGAGAACACTGAAAGCATCTTTTACTTGCTAAGCCGCAGGACCCCTGAAGGAAGGGGGCTGAGGTGGGTTTTCTCGATCATCTTCGGCGCTCTGGTGCTGGGTGAGGCTTACGGGGGGTATCTCATAGCCGGAGCCTCTTCCGTGTCCCCTGACACGTTGCGGAGTGCCTCGCCGGAGGTTGCCCAGAAGGACGCCATGGATGAGGTGTCGTTCCAAAGGGCTTACATGGAGCTTAGGCGTTCGTCTTTGCAGACCGCCCAGCTCGCCACCGCTTCCGGCATAAACCCGTTTAACAAGCCTCCCATGGCGGTGGAGGTGCCACCCTTGGAGACTGCTCCTGCGCTTCCTGGCGGCAGCCCCATAGCGCCTCCTCCGGAGGTTCAGCCTCCTATGGTCACCGTAAAGGCCATAATGATATTGGGAGACAAGGCTGCGGCGGTGGCGGACATCGAGGGAGACGGACAGGCGGTAATACTGAGGGTCGGCTCATCCTTCGATGGCGGCAGGGGAAGGGTCGTAAGCATAAGCACCTCTGGTGTTAGGTTCCGGTGGAAGGAGAGGATATACGATGCGGCGCTCCAGTCCAATTAAAGATCGCTACCTCAGCTTGTTTAATAATAGGGGCTTGGCTTTCCTTGGCCTATGTTTGGCGGTTTTGCTCTTCGGAGCTGGTCAGTCCCTTGCGGCCCCAGGAGGGCCCACCGAGGCGGCATCGGGCGACAAGATACCAATGATAAGTGACGTTAGGTGCGGCCAGGGGGGCAGCGATATTGCGGTGTTAGAGTTTACGGGTAGTATGGTGCCTGCCCCCTCAAAGACCCAGCAGGGCAAGGATGGCCTTGAGCTGTTCTTCCCAGCTTCCCTGGAGCCTTCCTTGAGAAATGTGGTCTTTGAATATCCTTTGGTCAACTTCGTAAGCTTCCGCCCCGATGAAGGTGGGGTGTGGATGGCGGTTGGGGCATCCAAACCGGTTAAGGTTCAGTCGGTTTACGGGGCGGGGACGAATCGTTTGGTTGTATCCCTGGCTTCCAACCCCGAGTTGTCTCCCGTGAAGGGGCCCAAGACCCCCCCGACGGTGGTGCCCCGCCTTTCCTCCGGCAAGGATCCCATAGCCCTTAGCGTGCCTGTGGATTTGGCCCTTAGGGATGTGGAGCTTAAGGATGTCTTCCGTATGCTGGGGGAGTTCAGCGGTTACAACATAATCTGCGACCCCACCGTGCCGGCGAGCCCCGTAACCCTTACCGTCAAGAGGGTTCCCATGAAGGAGGTCTTTGCCTATCTCATGAGGACCTATGACATAACCTATGCGGTAATGGGTAAGACAATTCTGGTGGGTAAGGCGGATGCTTTGGCTAAGTCGTTGGGACAGGAGAAGACCAAGGCTTTTGAGATATCCTATGGGGATATAAAGCAGATCTCCGGCCAGGTGCAGACGCTGTTTGACATAACAAAGCCCATCGTGGTGGATGAGCGTCTACGGCTTCTTTACGTCACCGGCAGGCCGGAGCAGCTGGAGGCGGTGGCGAAGTTCCTGAGCCAGGCTGACCATCCGGGCAAGCAGGTGATGCTCCAGGCCAGGATAGTGGAGGTCAAGGATGACGGCATGAAGGAGTTGGAGTCCGTCATAAACGCGGTCTACCGGTATTGGTGGTTCTCATTCAATAGCAAAGGTGGAGTTGCAGGTTACAGCAGGGTAAACGAACCATCGATATACAAAAATGACTCAAACCGGGTTAACAAGCCTGGCGCGGCGGACATAAGCGCCATAGCGGAGAGCGGCAACATAAGCATGATAGACGCAGGCATAAGGGCCCTCGAGACCGCCGACAAGGGCAAGGCCTTGGCCAGCCCTTCGGTGGTGGTGGCCGATGGCAAGGAGGCTAAGATATCCCTTACGGAGAACGTTAAGTACATATCCGCCAGAGACCAGGCGGGGAACCCTACCTACTCGGAGGAGAGGGTGGGGCCCTCCATGGAGTTCCTGCCGGTGGTGGGCAGGGACGGGTTCATCACCATAAAGATGACCCTTAAGACCGGGGAGATAACCAAGTACATAAAGGGTGGTTTGGGTGAGCAGGTTCCCCAGACCAGCACCAGGGAGGTTACCTCGTACGTAAGGGTGAGGGATGGAGAGCCCTTTGTGGTTGGAGGTCTTTTCAGGAATTCGGACAAGTATTCGGAGTATAAAATCCCGGTGCTTGGCGATATCCCGCTTCTGGGGGAGCTCTTCAAGTCCAGAAGCCGCACCAAGGAGAGGGGCGAGGTGGCCATGATAGTGATCCCTCACATACTCGACGTTCCCACGTCTCCCGTGAAGGCCTCCGACGTAACTACTTTGCAGTAACCGCTTAACGGTATTTGCCCAAGGGGGAATGTTGGGGTATCATAGTCGGTGCAATGGACATCCAGAAAATGTGATTTGATGAGATCGGGAGGTTTTCGTTTATGGCTCAGGTAGTGGACACAAGTGACCTTCGCCCAGGTATGAAGATAAAGTGGGAGGGGGGCATGTGGACCATATTGGAGTGCTCCCATCACAAGATGGGGCGTGGGGGCGCCATAGTTAGGGGCAAGCTGAGGAACCTGGAGACCGGCGCTGCCATTGAGCAGTCCTTCAAGTCCGGTGAGCGGTTTGAGCGGATCGTTTTCGATGAGAAGCCAGCTCAATACCAGTACCAGGAGGGGGATAACTACGTATTCATGGACCTTGAGAGCTACGACCAGGTTTACATCCACAGGGACATCTTGGGGGATGTGGCCAAGTACCTGGTGGACAACCTGGAGGTCCAGCTGGAGATGTATGAGGGCAAGATAATGGGCATAGAGCTTCCCAACTCCGTGGTCATGAAGGTGGTGGATACTCCTCCGGGCTTTAAGGGGGACACCGCTTCTGGCAGCGGTAAACCCGCTACTTTGGAGACCGGCCTGGTGGTGACCGTTCCGTTCTTCGTGGAGAACGGGGAGGAGATAGTGGTGGATACCAGGACCGGTGAGTATCTGGAGCGGGCGAAGAAGTAAGGGATAATTTAGATTCCGAGGTTGATAAGAAGGGGGGAGATGCGGTGTCTTCCAGGGAAAAGATAGCGTACCTTAAGGGGCTCATAGATGGGCTTAAGATCTCCGATCCAGACATGTCCAAGGTGTTGTCGGCGGTGGTAGAATCCTTGGACGCCTTGGCGGAGGAGATGGAGGACCAGCGTGGAGTCATAATGGATCAGGGGAGCGCCTTGGAGGAGATCTCCGAGTACCTGGATCAGCTGGATGACGATATATCCTCCTTGGAGGATCGCATCGATCCCTGTTGCCACGATCATGACGAGGATGACGAGGACGGGGAGGAGTATGTGTCGGTTTGTTGTCCCCACTGCCGTAAGGACTTCTTTTACGATCCCAGCTCCTACGATGAGGACGAGGACTTGCTGTGTCCCCATTGCGGTGAGCCCTTCAACAGGCCGGAATAGATAATAGGCCTTCGGCTTTTTGATCCCTAGGAGAGGGGGAGTGTCTTAGCATGGATGATATGGACAACAGGGAGTTCGTTGAAGAGGTGGAGTCTGAGCAGGTCTCTGGCGCTTCCGGCAAGGTAAGGATATCCGAGGACGTGGTGGCCCAGATAGCGGTGAAGGCCCTTAGCGGCGTTGAGGGGGTGCGTCCTGCAAGCCCTGGGCTTATGGCCAACCTAAGGCTTGGCAGGAAGGCCACTAACGGCGTGAGGATCCTCCTCTCCGAGGGGGAGTTCCCGGAGGTTCAGGTGGATGCCTACGTGGCGGTTCGCTATGGTCTTAGGATTCCCGATGTTTGTTGGGATGTTCAGGAGGCCATAAAGGAACAGGTGGAGCGTTATACGGGCTATACCGTAAGGGCGGTCAACGTTTTCGTTCAGGGTATAACCTTCCAGGAGAAGCGAGACGACGAAGGTTATGAGGAGGCACCCTCCTTTGTAGAGGAGGATTGACCCTTAGATTCGTCGCTTCCCGGCCTTCCAAGCCCATGGAAGGCCGGTTTTTTGTTAGTTGATAACTTTGTGCCGCGAAATGATACTTAGGATTAGGCTTATCTGGCATTAGCCCGTTGGACGGGTGAGGGAGATGTTGGATTTTTGGCTTGGGGTTGTGGTGGCTTGGGGTTTTCCGGCTCTGCTTCTGGTCTTTGGGGGGTGTTCGTACGATGATGTACCTTTGGAAGTCCAACAAGCTTGGTAAGATATGGTTAGATGGTGACGGCATGCGGCGGCTTGTAGCCCTTCAGCTGCCGGGGGGATACGTTTGCCAAGAGGTTTCCTTCGTTGGGGATATGGACACCCTTAACATCTTCATAGGCTTCCCAGAAGGGGAGCCGCAAGAAAAGCTTGACAGGGTAGGTCGGCTTTTGGAATCCCGGTTTAAGCGATCCGGTATAAAGGTGGCCATCCACTGGGTGGAGCGAACTCAAGAGATCGAGCACGCATCTTGTCCAGTATGGCGGACTCCTATCGCTTGGGGCGCCGGGGCCTCCGCTCTGGTGGTGTTGGCCCAGTTGGGTTTTAAGGGTATAGCAAAAACCATAATCGCAGGAGGGCTTGCCTATGGGGTGGCTTGGCTTGCGTTGACCGATGACGGCAGGAAGTTGGTAGACTCGGTGATCAAAGAGGTGAAAAAGGGGAGATGAACAGGGAACTGCCCAAGAAGCGGCGAAGGGCCCGGGAGATTGCCCTGCAGTTGGGCTACTTAATGGACATGCGTCAGGACTTGCCCATAGAGAAGGTGTTGGCTTCTCTGCCGCTTGAAGAGGAGGAGCCGGAGGTCAGGGACTACGCGGCGGCCTTGGTGAGAGGGCTTTTTAAGGAGCGAGAGCTTTTGGAGGGGTTGCTCCGGGAACATTTGGTGGGATGGCGCCCCGAGAGGATGGTTTCCGTTGACCGGGTTCTCATAAGGCTGGCCCTGTTGGAGGGGCACGTGGAGAGGCTGGTCCCCTTCCCCGTGGCCATATCCGAGGCGGTGGAGCTGGCCAAGCTCTTTGGAACCGACGAATCAGGTAAGTTCGTCAACGGTGTACTGGGCCGGATGTTCAAGGATTTATCGAAAGAGGCATCCTCGGATGGGGAAGCTTGATGGGGATCGCGTCCTTGACGTGGACTCCCTTACCTACAGGATAAGGGAGGCCCTTAAGGTACGGGAGTTTCAAGACATCTTGGTTCAAGGCCAGATAGAGGGACTTAAACGGCACTCCAGCGGGCACGTCTACTTTACCCTTTTAGGCAAATCGTCCAGGATAAGCTGCGCCATGTTTCGTTCCAGCGCATCTTCTGTGTTGCATTGGCCGAATGATGGACAGGATGTGGCGGTGCGAGGCGGTTTGGGCCTATATCCCCCCAGGGGGGCTTATCAGCTGATCGTAAGCCGATTGTATCCTCTGGGGGTGGGTGACAGGGCAAGGCAGAAGGAGCTCCTCCAAAAGAAACTTGAGGAAGAAGGGCTTTTTGATGAGCGTTTGAAGAGACCTATCCCTGCGGTCCCCTCAAGGGTGGCGGTGATCACCTCTCCCACCGGAGCAGCCCTTCAAGATGTCATAAGGGTATCTGGAGAGAGGTTCCCTCAATGCCCCTTGCTCATAATACCCTCGGTGGTGCAGGGGGTGGAGGCCCCCGGTGCCATAGTCTCATCCCTTAGGAAGGCCTCGGCCATGGAGGATCTGTCCTGTGTCATGCTGGTCCGTGGAGGAGGATCAAGGGATGATCTGGATCCCTTTGACGATGAGGATGTGGCAAGGGCCATCAGGGCTTGTCCGTTTCCCGTGGTGACCGGGGTCGGCCATCAAGTGGACCTTACCATAGCAGACATGGCGGCGGACCTTTCCGCCCCCACCCCCTCCGGAGCGGCTGAGAGGGTCTTCCCGGACCGGAGGGATCTATTGATTCGTGTGGCCGGCAGCGTAAGGTTATCTAAATCATCGGTGCAACGACGCATAACAGTTCCGCAGGGAAAACTGTTAACCCTCAAAAACAACATGACCAGATCCATTCATTACTTGCTGGATGCCAACGGGGCTAAAGTTTCAGATCTCCTGCGGGCTTCTAAGTCTTCATTAAATTTAAGGGTAACGCGTCTTGAAGGGCTTCTTGGGTCTTTGGACGCCCGCATCAGGTCCCTGTCCCCTCTGTGGATCCTTGGCAGGGGATATGCAGAGGTGGAGGATATGGAGGGGCGCAAGATAGTTTCTGCCCAGGCCCTTGCGGTTGGGCAGCGGGTGGTCTTAAGGTTCAAGGATGGGGCGGTTTTAGGTGAGGTGATTGCGCCTTTGCCTTTGGGGGGTGACGTTGCGGATGCCTGATTCCTTTAGGTTTTCAATGGAAGATATGGCCTTGGAGATACTTGACCAGAGACTGATCCCGTTTCAGGTTAACTATTTAAAGTGTTTCAGTGCGGATCAGGTGGCCTCTGCCATAGTTTCCATGGCGGTTCGGGGAGCTCCCGCCATAGGCATAGCCGCGGCCTTTGGGGTGGCTTTGGATGCCATGGCTGGCAGGGATGTTGAGCGGGCCATAGGGGTATTGGGGGCCACAAGGCCTACTGCGGTGAACCTGTTTTGGGCCTTGGACCGAATGAAGGCCCATATGGATCTGCCCGCTAAGAGGCGGGGGGAGGCCATGTTAAAAGAAGCCCTTTCCATATGGGAAGAGGACGTGATGATAAACAAGGCCATAGGGGCCAACGGTTGCGCCCTTTTGCCCGATAGCGCCAAGATCATAACCCACTGCAACACCGGTTCCCTCGCCACCGGTGGATATGGCACGGCCCTTGGGGTAATAAGAGCTGCCGCCGAGGCCGGTAAGGACCTGGAGGTTTTTGTGGATGAAACTAGGCCAAGGTTTCAAGGGGCAAGGCTTACCGCCTTTGAACTGTTTTGTGAGGGTATAAAATTTACCGTGATTTGTGACTCCATGGCCCATTGGCTGATGCGGACCCTAAGGATTGATGCGGTGATAGTTGGGGCTGACAGGGTGGCCATGAACGGCGACGTGGCAAATAAAATAGGGACCTATTCATTGGCGGTTGGGGCCAGACATCATGGTGTTCCCTTCTACGTGGCGGCCCCCTCTTCAACCTTTGATCCTCGCTGCCCTTCCGGAGAAGCGATCCCCATAGAGGAAAGGTCCCCCGATGAGGTTAGGGTGCTGGGGGATGAGGCGCTGTTTCCCGAGGAATACCCGGTCTGGAATCCATCCTTTGATGTCACCCCTAATGATATGATATCCGCCATAATAACCGAGAAGGGGGTGCTGTATCCCCCCTATGGGGCCTCCATAAGCTCCATTCTTGGGTTGTAAGGTTGGGAATGACCCTGAAACATTGTTAAATCATTAAAACAAGGGGGAGTGGTTTAAATGAGCCAGGCGGATGCCCTGTCTTTGGCGGAGTCTGGGAGCAGGAAGATAGAGTGGGCTTGGAGGTACATGCCGGTGCTCAGGGCCCTGAGGGATCGTTACGCTTCCCCTTCCCCTTTGGCAGGACGAAAGCTGGCGTGTTGTCTGCACCTGGAGGCCAAGACCGCGTGTTTTCTTTTAACCCTTAAGGACCTTGGAGCCACCGTCTTTGCGGCGGGCAGCAACCCATTGTCCACCCAGGACGACGTCTGTGCCGCCCTTGTGGAGAGGGGGGTTGTGGTGCACAGCAGAAGGGGCATGTCCATGGAGGAGTACTCGGAGAACCTTAGGAAGTGTCTTAGGGAAGCTCCGGATTTCATAATAGACGATGGGGCCGATATGGTGTACATGCTTCACTCAGAGATGCCCGAGGTTCTCAGCGGTGTTTTGGGGGGCTGTGAGGAGACCACCACTGGCATAAAACGCCTCAGGGCCATGAATAAAGAGGGTATCCTCAGGATTCCCATGATAGCTGTCAACGATGCTCTGAGCAAATACCTCTTTGATAATCGGTATGGCACCGGTCAGTCGGTATGGGATGCCATATCGAGGCTTACCAATCGTGTTGTGGCCGGCAGCTGTGTGGTGGTGGTAGGCTACGGTTGGTGTGGCAAGGGAGTTGCCAAGCGGGCCCAGGGCCTTGGCGCCAGGGTCATCGTGGTGGAGGTGGACCCCCACAAGGCCTTAGAGGCCCATATGGACGGCTTTGGTGTGATGGATATGAAGGGTGCCTCCCGAGAGGGTGACTTCTTCATAACCGTCACCGGTAACGTTAATGTCATAAGGGGCGAACACTTTGCCCTCATGAAGAACGGGGCCATATTGGCTAACGCCGGCCACTTTGACGTGGAGGTCTCCCTGCCGGATCTTGAGAGGATGAGCCGCTCCGTGAAGAATTCCAGGGAGGGGGTAAGGACCTACGCCATGGAAGACGGCAGGGAGCTGCACCTGTTGGCGGAGGGGCGCCTTGTAAACCTTGCTGGAGGGGACGGCCATCCGGTGGAGATAATGGATTTGAGCTTCTCATCCCAGTTGCTGTCAGCGATGCATTTAATGGATAATCCTATGGACCCTGGACTTTATCCCATGCCCCTGGAGTTGGACGAGGAGATAGCCAGGATTAAGCTGCAAAGCCTTAACCTTTCCCTGGAGGAGCTCACTGACGAGCAGAGGGAATACCTCAACTCCTTTAGGGATTGATGCCGGAGGGGATTGGAGTGGGCTTGCTATTTAGGGACGTCATCATATGGGACCCGGAGATGCGGTCCCCCGTGAGGGGGGACCTGGTGGTCAATGACGGCAAGGTGGCCGGTGTATTTGAGACAGGAGAAGGGGAGGGAGATCTTCTCCTGGACGGCGGAGGTAACTTTGCGGTCTTGCCCGGTTTTGTTAACGCCCATACCCACGTGGCCATGGTTTTGTTACGTGGGCTGGGGGAGGAACTTCCCCTTATGGATTGGCTTAGGGAAAGGATATGGCCAGTGGAGGCCAAGCTTAAGGCGGAGCATGTCTTGAACGGCACTTTGCTTGCGGCCCTTGAGATGATATCCACCGGCACCGTGGCGTTTGGGGACATGTACTTCTTCATGGACCAGGTGGCGGAAGGAGCCCTCAAGAGCGGGCTTAAGGCGAACCTTTCCCGGGGTATCACCGGCGACGACCGCTCCAAACTGGAGGACGGGCTTTCGCTGGTTAGGGAGCTTAAGGGAAGAAGCGGTCTTGTGGGGTTCTTTGGCCCCCATGCCCCCTACACGGTTCCGCCAGACTTTCTAGCAGAGGTCGGAAGGTTGGCGATTGCGGAGGATGTGGGGGTCCACACCCATTGGCTTGAGACCATGTGGGAGGATAACTACATAAGGGAGGAGCTAAAGGTTGACCCGGTTGAGCTCTTGGCCCGAAGCGGGCTCTTTGAGGTTAAAAGCCTCATCCTGGCTCATGGGGTTTGGTTCAGGGAGGAGCACATGTCCTATTTGGCCCGGGATAACGTTACGGTGGTGCACAACCCGTCGAGCAACATGAAACTGGGAAGCGGCTTTGCGCCTTTAGCCCGCATGATTGAAAAGGGCGTCTGCGTAGCCCTGGGCACCGATGGAGCTGCCAGCAACAATCGTTTGGACATGTGGGGAGAGCTGCGCATGGCGGCCCTCATACACAAGGGAGCAGGAAAGGATCCCACCGCCATATCCGCAAGGGAGGCCTTGCGGATGGCCACCCGGAACGGAGCTTTGGCTTTGGGTTTCCATGACGTGGGGCTTATAAGAGAGGGGTTCTCCGCGGACCTTATGGTGGTGGACCTAAGGGGCCCCCATTACATGGGGGTGTCGGAGAAAACCCTCCCTGAGTACCTGGTCTATGCCGGTTCCTCCGCGGATGTGCACATGGTGATGGTGGGAGGCCGTGTGCTATACCAGGAGGGTAGGTTCCCGCACCTGAACCAAGAGAAGATAATACAGAAGGCGCTGCGAAGCCGGGAGGAGCTTTTAAAGGGGTGATCCACCTCTTGTGGTTGAAACCGGCGGCGTTGATCTTGTAGGTTGATTTTTTAGATTAAATAAATGGGGGTATGGCCGTTGAAGTGGCGATCCGCTGCAGAATTAAGGGAGATGTTCCTATCCTTCTTTGAGGAAAAGGGTTGTGCCAGGTACCCAAGTGCTTCGCTCATACCCGACGATCCCACCCTTCTTTTTACCATAGCCGGCATGGTGCCCTTCAAGCCCTATTTCCTAGGTCTTAAGGCGCCGAACCACAGCCGCGTTACCACTGCCCAGAAGTGCATAAGGACCAACGACATAGATAACGTTGGCAGGACCGCCAGGCATCACACTTTCTTTGAGATGCTCGGCAATTTTAGTTTTGGCGATTACTTCAAGGGGGAGGTCATCCCGTGGGCGTGGGAGTTTCTCACCCAGCGGGTCGGCATGGAGCCGGACAGGATGTATGTAACCATATACAGGGATGACGACGAGGCGGAGTCCATCTGGATGAACTCCGTTGGCATCACAAAGGACAGGATCATCCGCATGGGGGAGGAAGATAACTTCTGGGCCGCCGGTCCCGTTGGTCCCTGTGGGCCCTGCTCCGAGATAATATACGACCAGGGGCCTGAGTTCTCCTGTGGTAAGCCCACCTGCGGGGTTGGATGTGACTGCGACAGGTACCTTGAGGTATGGAACCTGGTGTTCATGCAGTACAACAGGGACGAGGCAGGAAACCTCGCGCCACTTCCCAAGAAGAACATAGACACCGGCATGGGGCTTGAAAGGCTTGCTTCGGTGGTACAGCGGGTAAGGAGCGATTTTGAGACGAATCTCTTCAAACCCCTCATAGATAAGGCCTGTTCGCTTGGAGGTGTGTCATACGGCGCCTCTCCCAAGTCGGACCTTGCGGTGCGGGTCATATCCGACCACGTAAGAGCCGCCGCCTTCCTGGTGGCGGACGGTGTCCTTCCCTCCAACGAGGGGGCCGGCTATGTCTTAAGGCGGCTCATCAGGAGAGCGGTCCGCTTTGGCCGCTTGATAGGAATTGACGGGCCCTTCATAAAGGAGATCCTGCCGGTGGTGGAGCAGCTCATGGGGGATCCGTATTCTGAGTTGTTGGAGCACAGGGCCACCATCCACCAGGTCTTGGATCTTGAGGAAGGGCGCTTCTTGAAGACCCTGGAGCAGGGAAGCGTCCTTTTGGAGGATGAGATATCAAGGCTTAAGGCTGGGGGGGGTAGCACCTTCCCTGGGCAGGCGGCGTTTGAACTGTATGACACCTATGGCTTCCCCCTGGAGCTGACCGCGGAGATATGTGCGGAGCACGGTATGACAGTTGATTCCGTAGCCTTTGAGGAGGCCATGGAGCGCCAGCGAGAGATGGCTAGATCGGGCAGCAAGCACACCGCCTCCGCGGTCAAACGCACAGTTTACTCCGACGTTCTAGGCCATGGCAAGACCGTTTTCGCAGGCTATGAGGCCGAGGAAATGGACTCCACCGTGGTGGCCCTTGTGGTGGACGGGAAGGCCGTGGATCAAGCATCCGCCGGAGAGTCGGTGGAGGTTTTCCTTAAGGAGACCCCCTTCTATGGGGAGAAGGGGGGACAGGTTGGAGACACTGGCAGCATCCTATGGGAAGGCGGCCAGGCTCAGGTGGAGGACGCTCAATGTCCGATGGATGGGCTCATATCCCATAGGGCAACGATACTTAGTGGGTTGCTCAAGGTCGGACAGCAGGTTAAATGTCGTGTGGACTCAAAACGGCGGTGGTACATAAGGCGCCACCATACCGCCACGCACCTGCTGCACGAAGCCCTCTCAAGGGTCCTTGGGGGGCACGTAAGGCAGAGCGGGTCCTTGGTGGCGGAGGACATGCTTCGGTTTGACTTCAACCACTTTGCGCCCATGTCCTGGGATGAGATTGCTAGGGTGGAGGACATCATAAACGAGGTTGTGTTGATGGACCTTCCGGTTTCCACCCTGGAGACCGACTTGGATTCCGCCAGGGCCATGGGAGCGAGGGCGCTTTTTGACGAGAAGTACGGCGATACCGTCCGTGTGGTGTCGGTGAAGGACTTCTCCACTGAACTTTGCGGGGGGACGCACGTTCACTCCACCGGCCAGATAGGGCTCTTCAAGATCAAGCGGGAGGAGGGAATTGGCTCTGGGCTGAGACGGATAACCGCCACAGCTGGGATGGCCTCCATTCAGGGATATCGCAGGGCATTTGATGCCCTAAGGAGCGCCTCGTCCATTCTTGGGGTGGATCCCGAAGGTGTGCCCCAGAGGGTGGAGGAACTGGTTCGGGAGACGAGGGGGCTGGAAAAGGAACTTAAACAGCTTAGGCTGTCCCTAAGCGCCGGAGAGCTTGAGAGGGAGCTGTCAACCCCGTTGAACGTTAAGGGCGTACACGTGGTAACCTTCTTCACCGAGGGGGCCGATGCCGAAGCCCTGAGGGCCATGGGAGACATGGTGAAGGGCCGTTACCCCTTGTCAGTCTCTGTTATGGTCTCCAAGAACGATTCCAAGTTCCTGGTGGTGGTGATGGTCTCCGACGAGGCGGTTTCCAGGGGTGTTAAGGCCGGAGCGCTTATAAAGGAGCTGGGAGCCCTCTGGGGCTTCAACGCGGGAGGAAAGGCCAACACCGCGCAGGGAGGCGGGGTTTGGGGTCAGCAGGTGTCTTGCAGGGTGTCTTCGATCAAAGAGGATGTGGAGAAGATAATCGGAGGAATGATCAAAGGATGACCGTTGATTCCAAGGGAAGGATTATGGCCTTGGATCTCGGGGAGGTGCGGATTGGGGTCGCCTTGAGCGACCCCTCTCGCTGTTTTGCGTCTCCCCTGGAGGTCCTTAAGATGGAAGAGGGATGGCCCGCAAGGGTCAAGGAGCTCATCCAGCGGAATCAGGTATCCCTGGTGGTAGTGGGGCTGCCTAGGCGAACCGACGGAAGCTTAGGTCCTGAAGCCCTTAGGGTTGAGGCCTGGCTGGAGGAGCTGAAAGGTGTACTTGGGGATGTGGAAGTGGTCACGCTGGACGAGAGGTTTACCACCGCCATAGCCCAGAGGTTCCTCCTGGAGGCGGATATGCGAAGGGATAAGAGAAAGGGAAAGGTGGACAAGGTGGCCGCCGCGGTTTTGTTGCAAAGCTATCTTGACTCCAGGAGGGACGTTTAGTTGCTACCCGAAGGAGTTAAGCTTACCCCCATGCTTGAGCAGTACCTTTACTGGAAGGAGAAGTACAGGGACTACCTTCTTTTCTTCCGGATGGGTGATTTCTACGAGCTGTTCTTCGACGATGCCAAGGAGGCGTCCCGGCTTTTGGACATAGCCCTTACCGCCCGAGATCAGGATCGATCGATACCCATGGCGGGGGTGCCCCATCATTCGGTGGAGCAGTACCTGGCCAAGTTGGTGGAACAAGGGCGTAAGGTGGCCATTTGTGAGCAGGTCTCCGAACCAGATGGCAAGACGCTGGTTAAAAGGCAGGTGGTCCGCTTAGTGACCCCCGGGACCTTCGTGCCTTCGGAGGGATCCTTGGACGTCTATTTGGCGGCCTGTGAACCGGTTGGCGGGGAATGGGCCTTTGCGGTGATATCCCTTTCCACTGGCCAATTCGAGGCTGGCATGGTGTCCGCGTTGGAGATTCAGGGGGTGCTGTCTATCTATTCGCCCACGGAGGTTTTGGTTCCCAAGGGTAAGGTGCCCGACGATATGCCTTGGAGATGGGTTGAGAGGGAACTGGATCTCTTTTCCCCGGCGGCGAACGAGCTGTTGCTGAAGCAGCGCCTTGGGGTAGCCACACTGGAGGGGTTGGGGTTCCAAAGCGGGGATCCTGCCTTAGGTCCCGCGGGGGCGGTGCTTCGTTATGCGGAGGAAACCCAGTTCAGGTCAATAGGGCATATAAGGCCTCTTAAGCGGGTATGCCTTGGGAAGGGGCTAATGCTTGACCTCACATCCCAAAGGAACCTTGACCTTTTAGAACCCAGGGACTCCTCCCTGTTTTCTGTCCTTAATTTTTGCGTAACCCCTCTGGGCAAAAGGGTTTTGAGGGAGTGGATCCTGCATCCCCTTAACGATCCCGATGAGATAAACCTAAGACTTGATGCTGTTCAATCTTTGGTGGAGATCCCTTTGGTCTTAAGTGCCATTCGTTCTTCCCTTGGATCCGTGGGGGATGTGGAACGGGCGGTGTCGAGGCTCCACCTTGGAACCGGAGGCCCAAGGGACGCGGGACTGTGCCGCGACTTTGTGTCCGCCCTTCCGGAGGTTGCCGCCTGTGCTGACGTGCTTCCGGATAGGTGGCGCATAAAACCATCCAGCGCCTTGGAGGCCCTTAAGGTGACGTTGGATGCCGCTTTGGAGGATAGGCTGCCGAAGGACCTTTCTGAGGGCCCCGTTATCAGGCAAGGATACGACAGGGAGTTGGACGAGCTTCGCTCCTTCGTGGACGGCCACGAGGGCTGGCTTTCCGCCTTTGAGGAAAGGGAGAGGGAAAGAACCGGCATAAAGGGTCTTAAGGTGCGGTATAACAAGGTCTTTGGTTACTACATAGAGGTCAGCAAGTCCAATGTTGACAGGGTGCCCGATTACTACATAAGGCGCCAAACCCTGGTAAACGCCGAGAGGTTCGTAACCCAGGAGCTTCAGGAGTTTGAATCCAGGATGTCCAAGGCCTCCCTGGCGGTTAGCGTAAGGGAGGCCCAGGTATGGAACGATATTTTATCCAAGATACTTGATGCTACCCCTGAGATTCAGTCCCTGTCAGTGCTGGTGGGAGAGTTGGATTGTCTTCAGAGCCTTGCCACCGCGGCGGTGGAGAGGGGTTATTCCAGGCCTCAGGTGGACCTTGGAGACGTGTTTCATCTCAAGGATGCCAGGCATCCGGTTGTGGAGGCTGCATTGCATCCTGAGCCCTTTACCCCTAACGACATGTATTTGGACGGTGGAGCCAGGCGCATGATCCTTTTGACCGGGCCCAACATGGCAGGCAAGTCGACCTACCTTAGGATGGGGGCTCTCATTGCGATAATGGCCCAGATGGGTTCCTTTGTCCCCGCAAGCCATGCCAGGGTGGGGTGTTTTAGCAGGATATATACCAGGATAGGTGCCAGGGACGATCTGGTGAGGGGCCAGAGCACCTTCATGGTTGAGATGGTGGAGACCGCACAGATATTGAACGGCTTGGGGCCCAGGAGCCTTGTGATATTGGACGAGATAGGCAGGGGGACGTCCACCGACGACGGGATGAGCATAGCTTGGGCGGTGATGGAGTATCTGCATCACAGGTCCGATGTTGGGGTGAAGGTCCTATTTGCCACCCACTATCATGAGCTGACGGTCCTTGCGGAGCAGCTCCCGGGGGTTAGCAACTGGAGCGTTGCGGTGGAGGAGACCCCAAGGGGTGTGGTGTTTCTGCACCATGTGGTTCCAAGGCCCGCCGACAGGTCTTATGGGGTGGAGGTTGCAAGGTTGGCGGGGCTCCCGGAATCCGTTCTCCGGCGTTCCAGGGAGCTGCTGGAGATGTTTGAGGGAAGGCGTAAAAGGGATGTCGGAGCCGCTTTTGAGGTCCCTTCCGGGGCTGTACAGCTCTCGCTTTTTGATCCCCGGGTGGACGGTATTATAGAGGAGTTGGCGGCCTGTGATCCGGATAACATGACCCCCCTTCAGGGGTTGGAGAAGATATATGATCTCAGGAGGAGGGCTTTGGACATACTAAGGGGTGGGGGGGATAAACCGCGTGGTAAGGATTGAACACCTGCCCCAGGAAGTACGGGAGAAGATAGCCGCCGGAGAGGTAATAGAGAGGCCGTTGTCTGTGGTAAAAGAGCTGGTGGAGAATTCCATTGACGCTGGGGCGGGACGCATCAGCGTATCCTTGTCTCAGGGGGGGAAGAGTTGGATAGTTGTGGAGGACGATGGAAGGGGCATCCCCTTTGAAGACCTTCCAATGGCGGTTTTGCGTTATGCCACGAGCAAGATAAAGTCCCTGGATGACCTGTTTAACATAAGATCCCTGGGCTTTAGGGGAGAGGCCTTGGCCAGCATCGGTGCGGTAAGCCGCATGGAGATAAGGAGCCGTTTCCAAGGGGATGACGTGGGGGGGCTCATTCGGTGTGAAGGGGGCGAGGTGCTGGCTTGCCACAGACTTCCCTGTCAAGGGGGTACCACCGTAAGGGTGGAGGAGCTCTTCTACAACCTCCCGGCCAGGAGGAAGTTCTTGAGGGCCGCAGCCGCCGAGACCCGCAGGATAAGCCAGTTTATCCAGGAGGTTAGCTTGGTTTGGCATGACCGGTGGTTTACCTTGGCGTCCGATGGCAGGCGAATCCTTGATCGGAGGCCGACGGGGTCCCAACGGGAGGCGGTTAAGGCCCTGTGGGGGGGCGATCCCAGGGAAGGCTTTGCGGAGATGGATGGGGTTAAATGCTTGGCCTTTTGGAGCGGCCATGGTGAGGGCCGTGGCGGCATGGTGATGTTTGTGAATCAAAGGCGGATATGGGATACCGGCATAAGGGCGGCGATTCAGGGAGCTGTAGGTTCCGCCAAGGGAGAGTGGGTTGTCTTCATAGACATTCCTCCGGAGGATGTGGATGTTAACGTCCATCCCACCAAGGGGGAGGTGCGCTTTAAAAGGCCGAGGGACATCTTCAACGTCGTTTATGGAGCTGCTCAGTCCGCTGTTGGAACCGCAGTGTCGGTAAATGGCCGCCGTTTTAACGTTGCTCAGCTAAGCCATGGGATAATGGGTTCCCTAAGGCAAGCGGATCTTGCCCCCTTTCAGAGGGGGGAAAGCTCTGAGCCCTCTGGCCTCGGTTGGGATACGAAAGACCCTAGTTCCGATGTCTTAGGGAAAGGTTTTATCGTCCCTGAAGGTGATGAAACGCCCACTGGTTCCATCGGGGGCAATGGCTTTGGAGTGGATGGTCCGTTGGATGTGTCTTACATCGGAAAGACCTCCCGAGGGTACCTGTTATATGATCTTCCCCGGGGGGTTCTCTTCCTGGATCCCCATGCGGCGGAGGAGAGGATAACCTTCGAGCGGATAGTCAATGGATCCTACGGGGGGACGCAGGTTTTAGCCTTCCCGGTTGAGGTGCCTTCCTCGGTGGCTTCGAAGGTGAAGCTCTACATGGGTGTATTGGAGCGCTTGGGATTTAGTTTTACTTTGGGGCAGCCTGAGACCCTTTGGTTGGAAGGCATTCCCCAATCCCTTTCCGCGTTCCATGTGTCCCCCGTGGAGTGGTTGCGCTGGGCGGTTTCAAGTGCGTCCAGTGATGACGGGAGGGATACGGAGGAGGGCCTTATTTTGCGGCGCATGGCGGAGAGGGCGTGTAAGCGTTCCATGAAGCTTGGCGAACTTGTAGATCCCGAAGGGGCTGTCCGGTTGATTAGGGAGCTGTTCCGGTGTGCTGTACCGCATAAGTGTCCCCATGGTAGGTCCACGTTTTTTGTAGTCCCCTGGGGCGACGTTGAGTCCAGGCTTGGGAGGTAAAATGAGAGATCGAGCCGTTGTTTTGCCAGCGATAATAGGTCCCACGGCGGTGGGAAAGACGGACTTTAGTTTGCTTCTTGCGGAAGAGTTGGGCGGGGAGATAATCTCCGTGGACTCAAGACAGATATATCGCTATCTGGACGTTGGGACAGACAAGGTTTCACCGGACGTTAGGCGCAAGATAATCCACCACTGCATAGATGTTGCGGATCCGGATCAGGTTTTCTCCGTGGCGGACTTCGTTAAGTGCGCTTCCGATGCGGTGGAAAGGATACTTAAGCGCCAGAGGGTGCCCATATTGGCGGGGGGCACGCCGTTCTACTTCAAGGCCCTTGAGGGTGGGGTTTTGTCGGATCTTCCGTCGGATATGAACGTTCGCCGTGCCATTGAGTTGGAGATGCAGGAGCGGGGCAGGGGCGCCATGTACGAGGAGCTTAAGTCGTTGGATCCCGATTCGGCGGCCCGCATAAATCCGAATGATTCTCATAGGATAGTCAGGGCGCTTGAGATATACAAAGCCAGCGGTAAACCCCCAACCTGGTGGTATCGGAATAACCCTCCTTCATCAGGCGGTTTCCGGATGATCTACATAGGGCTGAACAGGCCAAGAGATGAGCTGTATCGACGCATAGAGGAAAGGGTGAAGAAGCAGTTTCAATCGGGCTATCCGGAAGAGGTTCTTTGGCTCCTCTCGAACGGTTTTGACGAACGATTGCCGTCCATGCAGGGTTTTGGGTACAGGGAGTTGGTCGCCTGGGCCAAGGGGGAGATGACCTTTGAGGAAGCCATGGCGCTAGACGTGCGTTGCACCAAGGCATTTGCCAGGCGTCAGATGACGTGGTTTAAGCGGTTCCCTGTGTATCGCTGGTACGATCTTTCCTTGGTGTCCCCGGAAACGCTTCTTCAAGAGGTCCGGGGGGAGGTTCTGCGTCGGATGGAGGACGGGCTATGAAGGTCCTTGCGGCAAATCCAACGGGTCTTTGTTTCGGAGTCAGGAGGGCCATAGAGGCATTGGAGAGGGCCTTGGAGGAGCGTGGGCGGGTTTACTCCATAGGCAGTCCTATTCACAACCCCCAAGAGGTGGAGCGCCTTAAGGCTAGGGGGTTAGTTGTGGTGGATGATTTGGATGAGGTTCCCCCCGGTGTTCCCCTTTTCGTAAGGGCCCATGGCATAGCTCCAGCCCTGTTGGAGGAGGCGTTCCGGAAATGCGGGGAGGTAATAGATGGTACCTGCCCCTTCGTGAGGAAAGCTCAGGAGAGGGCTAGAGATCTCTCCGCAGAGGGATACCCGGTGGTCTTAGTGGGGGATGGGGAGCATCCAGAGGTCAGGGGGATACTGGGATTTGTGAAGGGATTTGCGGTGGTGGTGTCCGGAGACGGCGATCCTGCCCTTCCTAAGTTATCTAGCTTTGCCAAGGTGGGTGTTCTGAGCCAGACCACGCAAAAAATGGAAGTTTTTTCAAGCGTGGCCAAGGCTCTTGTGGGTATCGTTCCTGAGGTTAGAGTGTATAATACCATCTGTAGCGCCACCCTTGAGCGGCAGAGGGCGGTATGTGAGCTTGCGTCCATGGTGGATGGCATCCTGGTGATAGGCGGGAGGAACAGTGCCAACACCAGGAAGCTGGTTCAGATAGCGCAGGAGGCCGGGGCCTCGGTGTTGTGGATAGAGCATCCGGATGAGCTGGATCTGGGGTGGCTTAGAGGAAGGGGTTCCATCGGTTTGGCCGCCGGCGGGAGCACGCCGGACTGGTTAATCCGGGAATTGATAGAAAGGCTTGAGAAACTGTAGGTCGCGAGGAGGATGGAGAGGTATGGTGGACGAGTCGATGATTAACAATTCCGGAGTGTGTGATCCGGAGCCTGAGACGATGGAGAGCATCATGGAGCAGATTGACTCCGTGAACATACATCGGGGCAGCGTTGTGGAGGGCACGGTGGTGGATGCCCGGGAGGACGGTTGGCTTGTGGACGTGGGTTACAAGTGCGAGGGCTTCTTGCCCCGGCGCGAGTGGACCCACCGGGCCATAGTTGAGAAGGTCGGGGAGCCCCAGATAGGGGATCGCATAAGGGTTCAGGTTACCAACGTGGGGCAGGGTGAGGAGGCCCAGCTTAACCTGAGCCGTTGGCGTTGTGAGTTCGATGAGCGTTGGAACGTACTGGAGGAGAAGCTGGCCCAATCGGATGTCATAGAGGTGGAAGGCATCCGGAAGGTGAAGGGCGGCCTTATAGTGGACTGCTGTGGCCTCGAGGGTTTTATCCCCATCTCCCATCTGGCAGAAGAGGGGCGTGGCATTAACCCCTCCAACCTGGTGGGCAAGACCTTCCCGGTCAAGTTGGTGGAGAAGGACCGCCGGAAGCGCCGCCTGGTTCTCTCCCGGCGCAGCATCCTCGAGGAGGAGCTCTCGTCGCTGCGGGAGGATTTCTACGCCAACGTTCACGAGGGTGACATCCTGGAGGGGGATGTGAGCAGCGTGACCTCCTTCGGCGTCTTCGTTAACCTTGGAGCCCTTGAGGGGCTGGTTCACGTGACCGAGCTGTCCTGGCAGAGGGGGGCCAAGGCCAAGGATATAGTTCAGAAGGGTGATAGGGTAAGGGTCAAGGTGATAGGCATAGACCGGGAGAACAACCGGATATCCCTGAGCCTTAAGCAGGCCCAGGAGGATCCGTGGGTTAACGTAACCTCCCGGTGGAGCGTTGGCCAAAGGACCAAGGGGATCGTCACCAACCTGGCGGACTTCGGTGCTTTTGTGGAGATAGAGCCTGGGGTTGAGGGGCTTATCCACATAGGTGACCTCAGCTGGAGCCGGGTGAAGCACCCCAAGGAAGTCCTCCGGAAGGGGCAGGAGGTTGAGGTGGTGATCCTTGAGGTGGACGGTGACCGCCGCAGGATAGGGTTGGGCTTCAAGCAGCTCAACGATCCCTGGAGCGGTGTTGCTGAGAAGTACTCCAAGGATCAGGTGGTTAACGTCAAGGTTGTGCGGCTGGCTGATTTTGGGGCCTTTGTGGAGCTGGAGGATGGGGTTGAGGGACTCATCCACATCTCCCAGCTGAGCCGTCAGAGGGTGGAGAAGCCTTCCGACGTCCTGAAGGAGGGACAGGAGGTACAGGCCAAGATATTGGAGGTTAACCCTGCGGAAAGGCGCATACGCTTGAGCTTGAGGGCCCTGGAGGAGGAACCGGTCCAGGAGCGCAAGGAGGAGAGGAAGCGCCGTCCTTCCAGGGAGGAGTCTCACGGTTCCTCAAAGCAGCTCTTCCCCCAGCAGGAGGAGTTCACCTTCACCATAGGAGATCACCTGAACCTTAATCAGTAATCATAGGATGGAGGTGCACGGGCCGGTCTTCGGACCGGCCCTTAAGCTCTAATCATGTCGCGTAATATTAAGGGAAATATAATGAAAATTAGGGTGTTCCCAGATCCGGTCTTGAGGGAGCCGGTGAGCCCGGTGGAGGACTTTGGGCCTGACCTGTCCGGACTTTTGGCTGACATGTGGGCCACCATGTATGCCAAGGACGGGGTGGGGCTTGCGGCGCCCCAGGTGGGCATATCCAAGAGTCTGGCGGTCATTGACTACCATGGGGATCGCTACGTTCTTATAAATCCTGAGGTCCTTGAGGCAGATGGCGACGAAGAAGGGGAAGAGGGGTGTCTTAGCTTCCCGGGCATCTTCGTGAAAGTTCATAGGCCCACCAGGATACGGGTGCGTTTTCAAGATGAGACCGGCAGTTTAAGGGAGATGGAGGTTCAAGGCTTCCTTGCCAGGGTGTTTTTGCACGAGATAGACCATCTCAAGGGTAAGCTTCTTATAGACCATGTCTCCCCCATGAGGCGGCATATTATAACATCCAAGCTTAAGAAGAGGTCCACGGAGGAGCTATGAACTGGGGAATCCTAAGCGCTGGTCCCTTTGGTGCTCTTTGGATTAATGGACTTGCGGATCTTGGGGTGTACCCTCAGTGGGTTCTTACCAAGCCCCCAAGGCCCGCCGGCAGAGGGTATAAGGAGAGGCCCACGGATGTTGAAGCAGCTTGTTCCCGGTTGGGGATAAGGGTGCTCCGGACATCCTCTCCCCTGGAGAGCGTCCGCTCCCTTGCTAACCAAGGGTTGGACGCCCTTTTTGTGGTGGATTGTTCGTTCTTCATCAGGGAGCCCTTGCTTAGCCTTCCAAGGTTTGGGTGTTTAAACCTTCATCCATCCCTTTTACCCCTTTTAAGGGGGGCCGCCCCTATCCAGCGGGCTCTTTGGATGGGGCTTAGGGAGACCGGCGTCACCTTGTTCCGGTTGGTGGAGGAGATGGACGCGGGGCCAGTGCTCATGCAGCGGCGAAGCATAATAGATGATTCCGATGATGCGGGAACCCTCATGGCCAAGCTGGCGTCGCTCTCCGCGGAGATGACCGCTGAGTTTCTAAAGGACCCCCATTCGTTCAGCCCGGTTCCTCAGGCGGGGGAACCCACTTATGCCCCAAAGATCAGCAACGAAGAGACCCGGGTTGATTGGCGAAAGGGGGCTTTTGAAATCCTTTGTATGATTAAGGCCCTTGCACCTCGCCCCGGGGCTTGGTCTACGGTCAACGGGAAACGGGTTAAGATCCTTAAGGCATCCATAGATCATCAGCTCCCCCCTGGCCTTGAGGCAGGAAATGGCTATTTAAGGGGTAAACTCCCGGTGGTGGCGTGCAACGACCAGCGGGGTCTTATCCTTTTGGAGGTACAGCCGGATGGGAAAAGGCCCATGTCAGGGGAGTCCTGGTTGGCTGGTTTAAGGTCCTACGAGGTGGACTGCCGTTGGGAGTGAGAGGTGATCTTCTTGTCCGATTCCAATCTGTCCGAGAGGTTCCTTCAAAGGGAGATGCTCTACGAAGGCAAGATAGTATCGGTGGCCAGGGATGAGGTTGAGCTGCCCAATGGAAGGACCACCTTCCGGGAGGTGGCTATTCATAGGCCGGCGGTTGCGGTTTTGCCGGTGTTGGACGATGGGCGAATACTGCTGATCCGCCAGTATCGTCATCCGCTCAAGAAGGTGATCTGGGAGATCCCCGCAGGACTTCTTGAGGAGGGAGAGGATCCAGTTGGGGCTGCTCAAAGGGAGCTCCGGGAGGAGACCGGCTGTAGGGTCGGTGTCCTGGAAAGGGGCCCTTCTTTTTTCCCCTCCCCCGGATTTTGTGATGAGGAGATTCACATATTCGTAGGCAAGGAACTGGTGCAAGATCCATTGGATTGCGATGACGATGAGTTCGTGAAGGTTCATGCGGTCACCGTGGAAGCTGCTTTAGGGATGGTCTCAAGTGGGGAGATATTGGATGGTAAGACGATCCTGGCCATCCTGTGGTTTGTAAATTCCATGAGGGATCTTTGCATTACAACTCCACCTGTAGGTGATTAAGGCCATGGTAGATGGCTTAAACTTTCCGATGGATCCCCGGATGGGGTCTTTCCTGGAATACCTGGCGTTGGAGAGAGGCTTAAGTGGTAACACCATCTCCGCGTACCGATTGGATCTCATTAAGTATGCCGATTTTTGCGCAAAAAGAGGCAGGGACGCCATCCCGCCGGATCCCGAAACGGTATCTCTGTTCCTCGTTGACCTTCAGCGGTTGGGCTATGCCAAGAGCTCGGTTCAGAGGGCTGGAGCTTGTATAAGGTCTTTAAGCCGTTTCCTCGGGGAGTGCGGGGAGGAGCCCGGCAAGGTGCCGATGCTGCCCTCCAAACCCTCTGCGATGCCTTCGATTCTGACAGAGGGGGAGGTTGCGCGGCTCCTTGAGGCCACGTCAGGAGAAGGGGTTTTGGACGTAAGGGACAGGGCTATAATAGAGTTGCTTTATGGGTGCGGTCTTAGGGCCTCAGAGCTGTGCGGGTTGTCCATGCGGGATTTGGACCTGTCCTCCGGTACCGTTCGTGTTTTTGGCAAGGGAGAAAAGGTTAGGGTGTTGCCTTTGGTTGGTGAGCCCCGCAAGGCCTTGGAGCGGTATCTTTCCATGCGGGGATCATCCGACGGCCCAGTCTTCCTTTCCAATGGGGGCAAGGGGCTTAAACGGGAGGATGTGTGGAAGATCATAAGACGCAGGGGAACGAAAGCCGGCATAGCTTCGTCGAGGCTTCACCCCCATGTGCTGCGCCATTCTTGTGCTACCCATCTTCTAAGGCACGGCATGGACCTGAGGGCCCTTCAGTGTCTTTTGGGGCACTCGTCGGTTAGGACCACCGAAGTATATACCCATTTCGACCTGGAACTCAGAGATGTCTATGACAGAAGTCATCCTAGATCGCAAGGGAGTTGATGCCAGTGACACCTAGGGACAAGGTTCTTGAGGCGCTTGGGACCCTTAAGAAGCTGGTTCCTTCCGCCCCCGACGTTGTGATGGTTTTGGGATCCGGGGTGGGGGACTTCGTTAAAATCTTGAAAGACCCGGTTTCCATACCCTATGAGGAGATCCCTTGGTGGCCCAGATCCACTGCTCCGGGGCACCAGGGGGTTTTGCGGATAGGCAACATTGACGGCCTTACCATTGGGGTTATGCAGGGTAGGGTTCATTACTATGAGGGGTATTCGATGGAAGAGGTGGTGTTCCCAGTCCGCGTCATGGGGGAATGGGGAACTGGGACGCTTGTTGTCACCAATGCCTCCGGCGGCATCGATACCTCTTACTCGCCGGGTCAGTGGGTGCTCATAGAGGACCACATAAACCTTATGGGGGCAAATCCTCTGATGGGTCCCAATGAGGATCGTTGGGGTGTAAGGTTCCCGGATATGACGGAGGCCTACGACAGGGTCTTGATGGACATGATGGAGCGGGCTGCATCCCGGGTTGGGGTTGTGATCGGCAGGGGGGTTTACGCCGCCATGCCGGGTCCTAGTTTTGAAACCCCTGCGGAGATAAGGATGCTGCAAAGGTTGGGTGCAACCTTGGTGGGAATGTCGACGGTGCCCGAGGTGATAGCCGCAAGACACATGGGGATGAGGGTTTTGGGCCTTTCGTGCGTGGCGAATTATGCGGCGGGGATTTCTAAGACCAAACTGACCCATGAAGAGGTCCTGTCGGAGGTATCGAGGGCCACCGTGGATCTATGTAAGCTTCTGCCTGCCTTTTTGGAGGTGATGAAGAGTGGGGTTTAACATCCTCAAATTCATCGAAGTGAAAAGGGATGGAGGGGAGCACTCCAGATCTGATATAGAGGGTTTTGTAAGGGGCCTCATGGACGGTTCGGTGAAGGACTATCAGGCTGCTGCCTGGCTGATGGGGGCCTTTATACGGGGGCTTACGGTGGAGGAGATGTCGTACCTAACCACCGCCCTTGCCCACTCTGGAGATGTGTTTAAACTTCCAGCGGTGGGTTTTTCTGTGGACAAACATAGCACCGGGGGAGTTGGTGATAAGGTTACCTTGGTTTTGGTCCCCCTGGTGGCATCCCTTGGAATTCCGGTGGCGAAGTTGAGCGGTCGGGGGCTTGGATTTACCGGAGGCACGGTGGACAAGCTGGAATCCATACCGGGGATGAACATGCACCTATCCATAGAGGATTTCAAGGCCCAGGTGACCCAGATAGGTTGTGCGGTAAGCGGCCACTCGCTTCAGCTTGCTCCTGCGGAGGGGAAGCTATACCACCTCAGGGACGTCACGTCCACGGTTCCTTCTATGGGGCTGATCGCCACCAGCATCGTCAGCAAGAAGATAGCTGGAGGTGCCGATGGCTTTGTGTTCGATGTGAAATGGGGACGTGGGGCTTTGATGGAAACCTACGAGGGTGCCACGGCCCTTGGAAGGCTCCTGGTGGATCTTTCTAGTTCCCTTGGGCATCCGAGCAGGGCGGTGCTTACCAGCATGGAGCAGCCCTTAGGTAGCTGGGTTGGCAACGCGGCGGAGGTGCGGGAGGCACTTGAGGTGCTTATGGGGCAGGGCCCCAGTTCAACAAGGGAGGTTTCCCTGTTGCTGGCCAGGGAGATGGTGCTTTTGGCTGGTAAAGCATCAAATCCCGATGAGGCCCTTGATATGTGCCGTCGCGCTTTGGATGATGGCTTGGCCCTTGAGAGGTTTGCCATGATGGTGGAGCGCCAGGGTGGAGACCCCCATGTTACCGACCCTTCCACCTGGGATCAATTGTTGCCTTTGGCGCCGGAGCGGGCCTGCGTGGTCTGCAGAGAAGAAGGTTTTATGGCCAGGATTGACACCAGGGCTATAGGGGAGGCCCTCCGGGCGCTGGGCGGCGGACGCATGCGGAAGGAAGATCCCATTGATCACGGGGTGGCCATAAAAGTTCACTGTTCGGTGGGGCAGGCGGTGAGCAGAGGAGATGTGTTGTTGGAGGTTCTAGGCAGGACTAAGGGATCTGCGGAGGAAGTCGCTGAGGCGCTCAGTGGTTCTTTGGCGGTTTCTAAAGACCCGGTAGACCCCATCCCCTTGGTGGGGGACATCCTTTATCCCCTATGTTGCCTCTCTTAAGAATCTAAACGAACGAGACGGGTTGCCTCATGTAAAAATCTAAACGAAGGCAGGGATCTTT
>JAOACP010000019.1 GCA_026417795.1 Thermanaerothrix sp. | reverse complement strand
GGTTATGAGCCCGACGAGCTTCCGGACTGCTCCACCCCGCGATACCCCTCGTGGTGCCGAGAGCGGGACTCGAACCCGCACGGGCACAGGGCCCCAGGGATTTTAAGTCCCATGCGTCTACCAGTTCCGCCATCCCGGCCAGCGCTGATCATTATATCACCGAAAGACATTTAGTCAACCCCAGGGGGGAAGCTTATTTTTTGGCCCTGCCCTCCGTCTCCTCTTTCATCAGCTCTATCACCGCATCCCTTATCATATCCCTAACCTTGCGGGCCCCCTGCAGCCTTTCTTCATGGGATCCTTCCAAGGCCGCAGGATCCGGGAAGGGCCAATGAAGTCTCTTGGAAACTCCAGGGTAATCCGGACAACGCCCCGCCATGGCGGCATCACATACCGTTACGACAATGTCAAACTCAAGCCCCTTTTCCAATAGTTCCATGGCACTTTTGGAGTAATGGTCGGACATATCTATGCCCACCTCGCCCATTACCTCCCTTACTATGGGAAGAACTCCATCGCCAGGCTCAAGGCCGGCGCTCCACACGTCAAACACATCCCCACCAATGTGCCGGAGGAAAGCCTCTCCCATCTGGCTTCTTGCGGTATTGCGGCCACAGAGAAAAAGGACCCTTATCTTGTCTTTCATATAATCCCCCCTTCAAAACCAATTATAACAAATACCACTTGACTCTACCAATTAAGCGTGGTAGCCTTCTGATTCAGATATTGTTGCGCCATTTTATCAAGATAAATCGAAGGGGGGCTGCTCTATGGCCTTTCAAGAATCAGCAAATCGGGGGCTTCTCAAGGGATCCCAGGCAGTAAGCCGTCAACTTCCAGCCGCAATCAGGGAAGAGATAAGAGGAATCCTTAGGGATCTTAGCTACAACGTCCCTCGCAATGACGGATGCATATCCCTGCGACGTGGGCTGGGGGATCTCATCGGAGAATCCCACGATAACATCCTTGTATTCGGATCATCGGCAGATCCATTTAGAGACCTGGCATTATCCATGAGGAGCCCAAGGGTACTGATGCCCTGGAGCTGCGGAGGAGCAGGGGAGGTCTTTGCATTCTTGGGATGTGAAGTAATCTCAGTACCCTTAGACTACGATGGGAAATTTTCATTCCCAATGGAATCATTTCTGGACCGATGGTCTTCCTGTAGGCCAGAGGTGGTTTACGTCGATGTGCCAAACGACCCAACAGGAATTAACCTATCCACAGAGGATCTAGCCACTCTGTCCGGTCTATGTGGAGATTCTCTTTGGATATTAGATCAACGTTACGCTGAGTTCTCTCGCCAGGATCCATACTTCTCCACGAACCTCATTAAGCTATGGCGAGGCCGCGGCGGGCTTGGAATCATCCGTTCACTGTCCTTTGCTTGGGGACTTGGTGGGATGGACATGTGTTACATGATATGGAAACAAGCTGAATCAATGAAATTCCAATCCGCCAACCGACTGGAAAGCCCAAGAAATGAGATATTAACCCACCTGGTCAAGCGTTGTTCCGGTTGGATGGAGTCCCGCACATACTCCTGTCGTTATATAAGGGATGAATTCGCCAAGGGGTGCTCAAAGATACCAGGGGTAGAGGTTTATCCAGGAGATGGCCCGTTCGTGCTGCTCGGTTTTAACTGCAAGGATTGGGAGGACATAGAAGGGCTATTCTCACAGAGAGAGTGGGTGATACCTGTTAAGGCTCCCAATATAAACATCCCCTTCCTGCAGGTGTTTGCAACCTCGGAGGAGGAACTAAGCCGTCTTTTAGCAGATATCCTGTCCCTTATGGGGGATCACTGGCACACTGGCCAAGAAGATGGAGCAAAAGTTGCCACGGCTTAAGTTTATGAATTAAGCCTTGCAACAAAGCAGATTAAAATATATGCTTGGTTAGAGTCCATCCGAGACAAAGAGGGGGGGACAACCAAGGTGACCGACCGGTGGAAAGACAAGCTAACGGATCAGCTGTGCAGAGCAATTCTAGCTCTCAAAGAAGAGGACGAGGTTTATCGTTTCCTTGAAGACGTGGCCACCATAGGGGAGATCAGGGCCTTTGCCCAGAGGCTTGAAGTGGCGAGGTTGCTCAGTGAAAACATGACATACCCTCAAATCGCCCAGAGAACCGGAGCGAGCACTGCCACCATAAGTCGAGTCAAGAAATTTCTTGATTACGGAGCAGACGGCTACAAAACCGCTCTCAGTAGGTTGAAGGATCGCGACAAGCCAAAAGGCTAAATGGGAGGGGTATTCCCCTCCCATTTTTTCTCGCGCCCCTTAACTCCACTTGCCCACAATAACAATACACATCTACTTATCAAGCCCTATCGGGATCCCCCAAAGCGATTCCAACCCTGGGGCACAGGCTTGCCACTACACATGCCCTACAATTTGGGCCCCTAGCCCTGCATACTGCCCTGCCATGGCTTATCATGTTAACATGGGCTCCAATGTACCTCTCCGGCGGCAACAACCCCTCTAAAACCACCTGAACGTCACTGGGTTCCATACCAGGTGGCACAAAGCCAAGCCGGACGCTCAACCTCGCAACGTGGGTATCCACAGGAAACGCCGGGATCCCCAGGTCAAAGACCAGAACACAGGCCACAGTCTTTGGACCGACCCCCGGGAGGGAAAGCAAAAATTCCCTGATATCCTGAACGGACCAGCTCTTCATCGGCTCCATGGTGTATCCTCCGAACCGATCCCTAATAACGCCCAGGATTTCCCTTATCCTCGCTGCTTTGCTGTTCCCAAGCCCAGCAACCCTTATCGCCTCTGCCACCTCTTCCACAGATGCAGCCGCCACAGCATCCCACGCAGGGAACCTCCTCACAAGCTCCTGATAGGCCTTATCCCTGTTTCTATCGTTGGTATTTTGAGACAGAACCGTCAATATAAGGCCTTCAAGGGGCTCCTTGCTGGGAGTTAAGGCGACGGAACTCTCATTGCCGTAAGCGACCTCCAAAGCATCAAAAACAGCAAGAACCCTTTCTGCCTTCCCTTCTCCTGGGATATCAGATCTCCTAATCCTCTTCACCATCGTCAGACCCTGCCGGATCGTCCACATCCACCGGCTCATCGCCGCTCCCCGAATCCCCATCATCACCAACAGAGGCGGAGGCGTTATTACTCCCCTTCTTAAATTCCCTAAGCTTATCTAACATCTTCTTCAGCGTTTCCTTGACAAGCCCGTGGACGGTACCATCAGGATAAGTGCCATCTTCTCCAGGCGATCCGGCTTGGACTCCGGTAAGAAGCTCAAGCCCCTGATCCACGTGTTCCACTGCCCATATGTGGAACTTCCCTTCCCTTACCGCATCCACCACCTCGTGGTGAAGCATGAGGTTCTTGACGTTTTGAACCGGGATCATAACCCCCTGGGTGCCGGTGAGACCTTTGGACTTACAGTACCGAAAAAACCCTTCTATTTTCTCGTTAACACCACCTATTGGCTGCACATTGCCAAACTGATCCACTGAACCAGTGACCGCCACATCTTGACGAAGTGGGATACCCGCTAGGGCGGATATGAGACAGTAGAGCTCCGTAGAGGATGCGCTGTCTCCTTCTATGCCAGAATAGGTCTGCTCAAAGGCTATCCTGGCAGAAAGGGACAAAGGCATATCCTGAGCATATTTACGCCCCAAGTAACTCTGGAGGGTAAGCAGCCCCTTGTTGTGGATGGGACCGGTCATCTTCACCTCCCGCTCTATGTTCACAACCCCCTCCTGCCCCATGAACACGTTAGCGGTTATTCTAACTGGGTGGCCAAAGGCATGGTCAACCATGTCAACCACGGTAAGGCCGTTTATCTGTCCCACCGCCCTACCCTCGGTGTCCACCCTTACAAATCCCTCTTCGAAAGCCCTGCGCAGCCGCTCTTCGATGAGGTTTGATCTAAATATCTTCTCCTCTATCGCCTTTCTAACATGAGACCTTTCAACCCTTGCAGCCCTGTCCATCCTTGCCCATGCGGTTGATTCCACCAGGATCTCCGCTATCCTGTTGAATTGGGTGGACATCCTGTCCTGGTTCTCGGAAAGGCGGCACGACCATTCGATTATCTCCGCCACCGCCTCTGAGCTGAAGGGGATACCCCCCTCCTTTTTGACGAAGTTAGCCACAAAACAGGCCAACAGCTTCTCCGTCTCGGGGTTTCTAGGCATATCCGAGTCAAAATGCGCCTTTATCTTGAATATCTTCTGAAACTCCGGGTCGTATATGTTAAGCAGATAGTAGATCCAGTAGGTACCAACTATGACCACCTTAAGATCAACTGGGATAGGGGCGGGCCTCAATGATGAAACAGGTACAAATCCCAGTTGTTCCCCCAAGTTCTCTATCGAAAGCTCCTGCGTCCTCAACACCCGCTTGAGAGCATCCCAAGACATGAAGTGCCGAAACAGCTCCTCCGCTTCGAGCACCAGGAATCCACCGTTGGCCCTGTGTATGGCACCGGGGACGATCTTTTTGAAATCCGTGTATAGATAACCCTGGCGGCTTTCGTACTCCACCTTGCCAATCAGGTTATAATAGGTCGGATTGGTCTCCCTTACTACCGGCGCCCCTTGGGTGGGATCGTTTGACACAAACACGTTAACGTGATATCTGGAAAAATCAACCTCCGCGTTCTCATCCCTACCCGCGGCGATAAAGGCACTGAAGTTGGCCACCACATCCTCCGCAAGCTGGTCCAACCACTGGGAACAACTGCCATAGGAACCGTAAGTCCCCTTAAGCTCGTCAAAATGGGACTTTATGGCCCCCCTGCATATCTCTGCCTCCAGGGATTTTATCCGGTCCTTAAGCCCCTTCTCCCTTTCCCTTATCTGCCTTAAGATCTCCAGCGTCCTCTGGGATATCTCCTCCGATACCCTCTGAAGCCGCTGTTGCTCCTCCTCACCGAGGGCTTCAAACTCCTCCTGTTGCATCTCCCTTTGGGAGACCTCCCCCGATTCGGAGACCTCCTTAACCAACGGAAGGTTCACAAAACCCTGAGGCGTTCTCTTGATCGCAAATCCCTTCTCCGTTGCCCAATCCTTCAACTCCTCCATGAGGGAGTTAACCTGTTCCTGGAACTCCCGAACCAATTGGGCCTTGCTGTCCTCATACTGGCTATTATCAAAGGCCTTGCTTAACGTAACCTTAAGATCCTCCAGGGTCTCCTCCATGTCCTTCGCCAGCTCCCTACCCATTCCCGCAGGCAGGTTTATGGCCATGGGCTCCTGGGGCTCCTTGAAGTTATAGACATACACCCAATCGTCAGGAGCGGGCATCTCCTTCGCCCTATTGGCTAGTTCCTCCAGCACATAGGTTGTCCTGCCGCTCCCTGGGTTGCCAACAACAAATAGGTTATAACCCTTGCTGTTAACGGATAACCCAAAGGATATGGACCGCACAGCCCTCTCCTGCCCTATCAGCCCCTTGAGGCAACCAAGTTCGTCGGTGTCGGCAAACCCCAAGGAACGAACATCGGTTCTTCTACGGAGTTTATCTATGGGAACCGCAAAACGGGAATTTTCCATGATGTTCATCCACCCCTCTTGTTTTAATTGTAAAGGTCACATTTCGTCTAAGGGATAGCATTCAAAAAACAATAATCCCAACGGCGGGGTATCGCCAATGCTTCAATCTAACGCACCGGATGGCTTTTTGTTATTATAACAGCCTGAGCATTGAGAAACAAAAAAAGAGGAGGGCCAAGCCCTCCTCTTCAGCAAAACAGAAGCCGATACCCTTACAGCTTCTCCACGTTGGCCGCCTGCGGTCCCTTCTGGCCGTTAACCACCTCAAAGGAAACCCTCTGCCCCTCTTCAAGGGTCTTGAAGCCCTCCTCCTGGATGGCGCTGAAGTGAACGAACACATCCTTGCCATCCTCTGCGGTTATAAAGCCATAACCCTTGGTTGCGTTAAACCACTTAACAACTCCGTTGGTCTTCAAAAGCATTGCCCCCCGCTATGAATATGTTGTCGATGGCGCCAATCGACGAAGTTACATTACCCAGTTCAAGGGATGGTGTCAAGCTATTCAATGTGATATACCCAAAAAGCACTGGCAAGCCCCCTGCTATTGACTTTTAGTGACCTAATAAATATAATCCACTCGTCAACTTTGGTAAAAACGGAGGGATCCACATGAATATGGATAGGTTCACCAGCAAATCCCAGGAAGCCCTGCTCGAGGCCCAAAAGGAAGCCATAAGGCTGTCTCATCAAGGGATAGATCCAGAACATCTACTCCTAGCCCTGTTAATACAGGAGGGAGGACTAATAAGCCGGATCCTCGAGCGGGAAGGGTTCTCCGTCCAGGGAATGATTCAGGAGGTCGAACGAGAACTCGCAAAAAGGCCCAAGATCTCGGGACCCATCATGGAGAGCGGCAAGATATACCTCACGCACAGGCTCTCTAAGATATTGGTAGACGCCGAGGAGGAGGCAAGGGCGATGAAGGATGAGTACGTGTCCGTGGAACACCTCTTCCTCAGGCTTCTGGAGGAGCCGGATTCAACCCCCGTGAAGAGGATACTGAAGACCTTCAACGTTACAAGGGACAGGTTCTTAAGGGCCTTGGCGGAAGTGCGCGGTGGACAGAGGATAACCAGCGCAACCCCGGAGGAGACCTATGAAGCGCTGGAAAAATATGGCCGGGACCTGGTGAGGATGGCCAAAGAGGGGAAGCTTGATCCCGTCATAGGAAGGGACGAGGAGATACGACGGGTAATCAGAATCCTCAGCAGAAAAACCAAGAACAATCCCGTGCTGATAGGCGAGCCGGGGGTTGGAAAAACCGCCATCGTAGAGGGTCTAGCCCAGCGGATCCTCAAAGGAGACGTGCCGGAAGGGCTTAAGGACAAGACCGTTTTTGCCCTTGACATGGGGGCATTGATCGCCGGGGCCAAGTTCCGAGGCGAGTTCGAGGAACGACTGAAGGCGGTTTTATCGGAGATCAAAAGGAGCAACGGCAGGATAATATTGTTCATAGATGAACTTCACACCGTGGTAGGAGCAGGCAAGGCAGAGGGAGCAATGGACGCCGGCAATATGCTTAAGCCCATGCTCGCCAGGGGTGAGTTGCGATGCATAGGAGCCACCACCCTTGACGAGTACCGCCAGTACATTGAGAAAGACCCCGCTCTTGAAAGACGCTTTCAGCCCGTTCTCGTGGAAGCGCCGGACGTGGAGGACACGATCTCCATACTTCGAGGACTCAAGGAGCGCTTTGAGGTTCACCACGGCGTGAGGATACAGGATAATGCGCTGGTCTCCGCGGCGGTTTTATCGAACCGCTACATAACGGACCGTTATCTTCCGGATAAGGCCATAGACTTGGTAGATGAAGCCTGTGCCCACATAAGGACCGAAATAGACAGCATGCCGGCGGAGCTGGACGCAGCGGTTCGCAAGGTGATGCAGCTGGAGATAGAGGAAGCTGCCCTTAGCAAGGAAACCGATCCTGCCAGCCTAAAGCGCCTTGAGGCGCTAAGAAAGGAGCTCGCGGAACAACGGGCCGTCGCAGACTCCCTAAGGGCTCAATACGAAAAAGAAAAGACCGCCATAGGCGAGATAAGGGCCATAAGAAAGAAGATCGAAGACACCAAAAGGATGATAGAGGAGGCGGAACGCACCTATGATCTAAACACCGCAGCCCAACTAAAACACGGAGAACTCCCCAAGCTCCTCAAAGAGCTATCAGACAAGGAGGCTGAGCTGCAAAGGCTTTTCGGCGGAAGCCGTTTGCTCAAGGAAGAAGTGACCCCCGAAGAAATAGCGGAGATAGTGAGTCGCTGGACTGGAATCCCGGTATCAAAGATTCAGGAGGGGGAGAGGGAAAAGCTCCTGCGGCTTGAGGAACTTCTCCACCAAAGGGTGGTAGGCCAAGATGATGCGGTACGGCTCGTATCGGAAGCGGTGTTGAGAGCCAGGGCGGGGATAAAGGACCCCAGAAGGCCCATAGGATCCTTCCTGTTCCTAGGCCCCACAGGGGTGGGTAAGACGGAGCTGGCAAAAGCCCTTGCAGAGGCCCTGTTTGACTCCGAAGACAACATGGTGAGGATAGACATGTCCGAATACATGGAGAAGCACTCGGTCTCTAGGCTTATAGGAGCTCCTCCGGGCTATGTGGGCTACGAAGAGGGCGGACAGCTCACCGAACAGGTAAGGCGCAAGCCATACTCCGTGATCCTCTTCGACGAGGTTGAGAAAGCCCATCCGGACGTCTTTAACACACTGCTACAGATTCTGGATGACGGAAGGGTGACCGACAGCCATGGTAAGACCGTAGACTTTAAGAACTGCGTGATAATCCTGACCAGTAACGTTGGATCTCAACACCTCTCGAAGGCAGCCAACGGGGCCGATTTTGAGGAAGCCGCGAAGAGGGCCCTGGACGAGGTACGGGGGTTGTTCCGTCCGGAGTTCATAAACAGGTTGGGTGAGATCATAGTATTCAAGCCACTGACAAAAGAAGAGGTGAGGATCATCGTATCCATGCTCACCTCAAAGATGTCGGATAGGCTGAAGGACAGGAACATAACCATAGAGGCGTCCGAACGGGCCATGGATTTGATCGCACAAGAGGGATATGACCCAATATATGGGGCAAGACCCCTTAAAAGAGCCATCCAGCGCATGATGGAAACGCCTCTGGCTAGAGCCATCCTAAGGGGAGAACTGAGGGACGGTGGAAGGGCCACCATAGACGCCCATGGTAAGGATCTATCCTTCTACTTCGAAAACCCGGAGGAAGATAACTAACATCTGTCGATTTCACCGTTGCTGACAAAAAAACAGGGAGGGGTGATCCACCCCTCCCTTAAAATCATGGCGCGCCGGACAGGATTTGAACCCGTAACCTTCGGATCCGTAGTCCGATGCTCTATCCAGTTGAGCTACCGGCGCACTTGGCTTAACGTGATGGCGGTGGGACAGGGATTCGAACCCTGGAGGGCGGTTTTAGCCACCCTACTCGCTTAGCAGGCGAGTGCCTTCAGCCGACTCGGCCATCCCACCTCTCCATCGCACGGGGATTATTCTATTTTGGCATCCTCATCCTGTCAAGTGAAAGACTAGTTTCCCTTATTAGAACCTTCTACGCCGGCATCATCGGACGGAACTTCAAATATGGACTTGTCCAGGATCTCAACGGGGGCTTTCTTTAAAAGGTCCTGAACGTATTCACGCTGCAGCTGGTTGCGCTTCTGATTCAAAAGAACCTGATGGATGTCCTTGCTTACCTCGTCATAGGGCATTATCCGCTCAGGCTCGTCCGAGCGCTTAAGCACGATGATGTAATCCTCGCTGGCCACCTTCACAAGAGATGAATAAGCCCCGGGCTTAAGGGATCTGACCGGCTTAAGATCATCGGCAAGATCCTTCTGGGCCACAAAGACCGGCTTATCGTAAGGGGTGGAATTGCTAACGTCCTTGGACAGGGACTCTATCACCTTATCCCATCCCTCTCCCTTCACCAACCTTGCCCTAGCCTGCTCCGCAACCGCCTTACCCCGGAAGGCCGCCACGTTAAGATTATATCCAACCGGGCGTTTGAAAAACACGTTCTTCATGGCATCGTAGAACTTCCGACTCTCCGAGGCATCCACAGAGACATTGGCAGTGACCTTCTCCAGTAGCTTCTTCTGGGCGAGCATTTCCTCTATCCTCTTCCGCATCTCCCTCTCGGTCATGCCTGACCGCTGGACGTACTCGTTGTAGGCCTCCTTTGTGGGGAATCGGGCCTGCATGGCCGCCAGGTAGTCATCTACTTCTTCCTTGGAAACGTCAACACCCTCTTCGCCTGCAGCCCTTACAAGCTCCATCCCTATTACGATGTCGTCTAAAACCATTTTTCTGAGCAGGGGGACATCCTTAGAAGTTATCCTGTCACTCCCAAACTGATCCGCCAACTCCTTCAAGCCCGCCTCAACCTGGGATCTCATTATTTTTTTTCCATTAACCTTGGCGACCGGATAGTCTCCCCCTGCCCCGCCACCGGACCTTCCGCGGACGTACATCCCATAACCCGCAAAACAGGAGATCACAAAAACTATCACCACGCCTATCATTATGGCCTTAACGTTGTTCCTTAGATATCGCATCATCACGACCTGCACTCCTCCTCCATAGCCCTACGTAGTTTTCCAGCCTTCAAATAAGCCGGAAATTCACCAAACGGGGTTGATGATAAGCTCTGACCCTTGGTATGTCAAAACCCAAGACCCCGGAACGATAGCCAACAATTAATTTCTCATATATCTCCCATGGTTCGACCTATTTTCACTTCCACCTCTAAAGGCACATCCAGAGAAACGACCCCCTCCATCACTTCCTTTATAACCCCACAAAAGCGATCTGCCTGCGCCTCCGGAACGCTGCAGACTATCGAGTCATGCACCTGTAAAACCAAGCTGCAGTCCTCTCCCCTAATTGCTTGAGAGAGGTCCACCATGGCCTTTCTGGCTATATCGGCAGCGGACCCCTGTATTGGAGTATTTATAGCCACCCTGTCTATCGCCCCTGCGCCTCGTCCCTCCACGGTGGACACTTCATCAAGGGGCCTTATCCTTCCCATGATAGTTTCAGCATAGCCCCTAGATTTAGCCTCCTCAATAACCCTGGATGTATATTCCTTCAAGCCCGGCAGGGCATCAAAGTACCTATTGATGAGCTCCGCGGCCTGAGACCTTGATACCCCCATCCTTTGGGCTAGTCCATGGGCCCCCATCCCGTAAAGCAAACCAAAATTAACCACTTTAGCAAACCGTCTTTGCTCGGGGCTCACGGATTCTTGCTCTACCCCGTATATCCAGGAAGCGGTCCTGGCGTGGACATCAGCTCCCTGCAAAAATGCATCTATCAACCGCTCCTCTTTTGAGAGGTGCGCCAGCACCCTCAGCTCTATCTGTGAATAGTCCGCGGAAAGGAACACCCGTCCTTCCCTTGAGGGCCTTAGGGCTCGTCTAAATTTCAAAGCCCATTCTCCAAACTGAGGCAGGTTTTGTACGTTGGGATCCCGGCTGGATAGCCTACCAGTTCCAGTGCCAGCCTGCTCAAAGGTTGATCTTATGGTCCCGGAGCTGCCCAGTTCGGCAAATGGATTCACAAACCCAGTAAGAAGCTTGCTTGCCTCCCTATGCTCCAGCAACAGCGAAGGAACTTCCCCCAAAGGGGCCGGGAGCTTCGACAGTTCTTCCAAAACAGCAACGTCGGTGGAAAAACCGGTCTTGGTCTTCTTTATGGGCGGGAGCTGGAGCTTCTCAAACAGAAGCCAACCAACCTGCTTGGGAGACTGCAAGTTAACCCATGTGCCCGCTAACTTAGCCACCTCATCCTCTATGCCCTTCATCCTCTCCCTAAGAAGGTCTGACAGACCCCTCAGGGCTAAGAGGTCAACCCCAATACCCTCTCGCTCCATGTCCAGCAACACCATCGAAAGGGGATGATCTACTTTAAAAACCAGATCCATGCAGGCTGGCCACCGGGGATCCGAAAAAATGGAGTTCATAAGCTCATAGGGGTTTTCTTCGCAATTCATCACCATTGGGATGAATCGACCCTCAAACTGACCAGTACGATCCGGATGAAACGCATAGTAGCAAAGCCTAAGGTCCAAAACGGAGGACCATTCCGGCACCGTTCCCAGCGCAGCGACAAGCCTCTTATAGTCCCAGGTTATGACTTCTTTGCGTTTAAGGACCTCCAGAACCTCCGCTTGGGATAATCTCCCCGCCCATGTGGTGCCATCCTGCGACATGATCCTAACGTCAAAACCCAAGCCACCGCTCTCCCAGGTGCCAAAGAACGCCAAGCGTTGAGCACGCTGCATGGACGAAAGGGGGACTTCTTTAACCTCTACGGACCCATCATCGCCCCTGGTCGTTAGGGAAGACGCATGATCCGGCACCGATCCGTTCAAACCAAGCCTCAAAGCCAACTGTCTAAGGGCCAATCGCTCCACAATCCCCTTGGCTTTTATTACGTCGGCTTGCAACGGGATAAGCCCCTCCAAAGGCACCGGCTCCGAAGGAGCCGGCAATATCAGCTTTTTGCTCAGGAAGGCCATATCCCGCCCTTCCTCTAATCTCGCCCTCTTTGCCTTCGGCACATCTTGGATCCTATGATAGATCTCCTCCAGGGAACCGAAGGAAGCCACCAACTCCCTAGCCCCCTTCTCCCCTATCCCCTTGACGCCGGGTATGTTGTCCACCGAGTCCCCCGTAAGGGAAAGATAATCCACCATAAGTGGAGGCTCAAATCCATACTCCTCCACGAAACCATCACGGTCATACAGCTTAAACTCCGAAACTCCACGTATGGGCCTGCAAACCATCACGTTAGGTGCTATCACATGGAAAAGGTCTTTATCTGCCGAAAGGATCACCACCTTGCCATGGCGGGAAAGCTCCCTTGCGGTGGCGGCTATCATATCGTCGGCCTCTTCGCCCGCTCGCTCATAAACCCGGTGCCCCAAGGCCTCCAGCAAACCTTTGATTATAGGTAACTGTACTTTAAAGTCCTCTGGGGTGGGACGCCTTCCTTCCTTGTACTCAGCAAAGACCTCCTTCCGAGCCACAGGTCCTGGGGGATCAAAGAATATAGCCCAACCGGTCGGAGCTTGGTCATCCAATATCCTATAAAGCATGTTGAAAAAGCCCACCACGGCGTTAACAGGAGTGCCATCGGGAGCAGTTAAGTTGGGAAGAGCATAGAATGCCCTAAAGGCCAACCCATGCCCATCAACCAGGAGAAAGCTCTCTTCGCAGGACAAAATTACATACCTCCACTTCTATCTCAAAAAATGCTCACACAACCGGAAATCAATGCCCCTCGTACATGTATAATTATGGCCCAGCGGATCCATTTTACATGACAAGGATGCCGCACATATCTTCTGCGCAAGGAGGATTGGCATGACCGGGCAAGAGGTCAGGGTACGGTTTGCACCTAGTCCCACCGGTGCCCTCCACATCGGGGGCGCCCATACGGCCCTTTTCAACTGGTTGTGGGCTAAGAAAACCGGTGGAAAATTCATATTGAGGATAGAGGACACCGACAGGGAAAGATCCACTAAGGAATATGAGGAGACGATCCTGGACGGCCTTAGGTGGCTTGGCCTTCACTGGGACGAGGGACCCGACGTAGGTGGCCCGTTCGGGCCCTACAGGCAATCCGAGCGATCCCATCTTTATGAGAGATACGCCCGGGAATTGATTGAAAAAGGCATGGCATATGAGGAGGAGGGAGCGATCCTCTACCGGGTCCCCACGGGAGTCAAGGTGGAGTTCGAGGATGCGGTTTATGGCCTCATATCAGTGATGAGCGAAAACGCATCGGTAAATAAGGATGGCTCGGTTAAGGACATAGTGATAATCAAAAGCGATGGCAGCCCCACTTACAACTATGCGGTCGTGGTGGACGACCACTGCATGGGCATAAATTGGGTAATACGAGGGGAAGACCACGTTATAAACACCCCCAAACAGATACTTCTTTACAGGGCCCTTGGATGGGAGCCTCCCAAGTTTGCCCATCTTCCCATGATACTTGGAAAAGATAAGAAAAAGCTCTCAAAGAGGCATGGGGCAACCAGCGTTTTCGAATATCATAACCTGGGCTATGTACCTGAAGGGGTTTTTAACTTCCTGGCCCTCCTTGGATGGTCCCCCGGTGATGACAAGGAGATTTTCGACCGCCAGGAGGCAGCAAGGCTCTTCGACATATCAAAGGTGACCAAAAGGGCCGCGGTGTTCGACATGGACAAGCTCAACCACATAAACCAGGAACACCTGAAGTTAATGGATCCATGGGAACTGCTCAATCTGGTAAGGCCAATTTGGGCTGAGATGGGGCTGGACTCTTCCAATCTGGATGACTCTTATCTGTCCAAAGCGGTAAAGCTTCTGACATCCAGGGCTAAGACCACCAGAGAGCTAGCGGATTACACGGATTACTTCGTGGACTTTAAACGGGTGGTCGAGAGATACGACGGATCCGACATATCGGAGGAGCAGAGGAATCGAATATCTCCGTTCTTTGAAGAAATGCTTGGCTGTACCCCTTGGACTGGCGCGGCCATGGAAGAGATGGCCAGGTCATGGGGAGAATCCAATGGTGTATCCCTAAAGGAGATCGCCATGCCGCTGAGGTTTGCCCTTTCAGGACGCAAGGTAAGCCCTGGCGTATTTGAGATCGCCGAAATCCTGGGCCCCAAGGAGTGCAGGAAACGGTTGGCCCACTACGGCTTGGCAAAACCCTGCTAATCCACACAGCCAAAGACAGGGGACGGGACTAGGGGCACGCCTAACCATAACTACATAAAGAACCCAAAGCAGCTAGCCCCATGGACGCTAATGGGGCTAGCTTCATTGGGTCTATGCTAACAAACCAAGCCACCGAAGATGGGAAACCACAAACGAAGATGGGAAACCACAAAAGCCCCAAGGCTCAATGCTTCTTAAGATACCTACCCATAACAGATTCCCCATCCATGCCGGCATGGTTCAACAACAGAGAGTAGCAAGCCAGGGCATGAACAAACTCTATGGGATAGTCCATCTGGCTGAAAACCTTGAAGCCCTTCCGCGACAGCCATCCCAAACCCACGTTATCGTATAGAAATGGATTCTTCATATCCCCCTCCGCCTGACTGCAAGCCACAATGACGGGCTTATCATCACGATGGGCATAGGCTCTATCTATGGCGGCATGGAGACGTTGGGGGGCGTTTCCTGCCCCGTAGCCTATCACTCCGATTATCTTCTCTCCTCCGTCCAAGAAATGTCCCGTTCCAGGGGTCAAAAAAAGCCACCTTATATCTTTGCAAACCGCATCCACCAAATCTTGTGGAATCCCCATAAGCGCGTTCAAAGCATCCCCAGGAGCCCAAGCCCGATTACCCCGCGGTGAATCAGCCTCCCCGATAAGCCCCCACTCGGGGTTGAAAAAGACCGGGAATCCCCCCATGGCAGTAAAGGCATCAGGGTGGCTTGCCCTTGCTTTATGAGCCCTATTCCCCTGGATGAGCTTCCAATTAAAGTATATCCAGACACCTTTTATATTGGAGCACATGACCTGAACCGCTCCCTTAAGGTTAACCGAACCATCCTCCGGCATATAGTCCCTGGTGAACTGGCTGCCGGTCAGTATTATAGGTATTGGACATCCCGCAAAGCAAAGGGACAACCAGGCAGCGGTGTATGCCATGGTGTCCGTTCCATGGAGGATTAAGACCCCCGAACATCCAGACCTTAACGCCTCTATCACATCCCTAGTAATACGCAACCAGCCAGAGGGGGATAAATCAGAACTGTCTATGCCGCCCTCCCCCCATGGATAAGAGAAATCAGGGACAACACCCTTATCCCTGAATAAAGCCGAGAGGGTTTCTGAAAGAAAGCGGGACGCCTCCTCGCTTGGGGCAGAACCTCCCTCACGGCGATCACTGCCTATGGTACCGCCTGTCAATATAACCCTAACCTTAGACTTGGCCTCGTTCAAAAAAATACCCCCTATTCTGCTTTAATGCTAAAAAAATATCACCATAACCGACCCCATGGAACACAACGCCACTGCCACATGGCCAAGCATCTTCCACGAAACTCCTTCCAGGATAACAGAAGGCATCCCAGTCACAAGAATAGCTCTCATTGCAGCAAGCCAATATCCCCCAAATGCAACTCCAGCAAAGGTCGAAAATTGAGGCCCCAACGTCCCAGCAAACACGTTGGATACAGTAATGCCGATGGCCCAGCAACATAACCCATTCACAGGGTTAATTTTACCCTTACAAGACAAACAGACTCCAAGGATTAACATGGATCCCCCAAAGGACATGATATATCCGAGCTTAGCAATGGGGCCCAAGATGGACCAGACGGGGATCACAGAGAAGACCTCTATTCCCATCGAATCCCCTAACACCGGCTGAAGACCGGCCCTTATCACAACCCCCCAAATGCCAACCCACAACCCCAAGGGGGCGGACAAGCACGGTCTTCCATCGCTCTTTAACACCACAAAGCATAAAACCCCCACAAGCACGGTCAACCACAGGGATGGCACAGGAAGGCGTAAAATAGGATAAATCGGCCCAAAGGGTTGCGATAATACGACGATGGCCGAAAGCAAGAAAAAAAGTATTTCACCAACACAAGCCAACGCCCCACCCTGATTCGTTCCTTGGGACAACCACGGAGAGCTTGCCTTCTGCGATAAACCAAGGGATATCAACCCAGACATGACGGATAAGTTAACAATCTCCAAGAGATACCCACAAAAAGACAACACACCAGGCGCCAAAGCAATTCCCCCTCGCTAAATCACATGGCAGGGTATGTAATTGTACCCCCAAAATGGCTAGACAACAGAGGAAAACGCAAAACCATTATTTAATATTAATTCATCCCCCATGTGCTAGAATTCCTTAAGCGTTGATCGCTCCATATTAAGGAGGACGATTTGATGAAGTTTTTCTTGGACAATGCGGAATGGCAGGAAGCAGTGGAGGGAATCGAAAGAACCAAGGTAATAGAGGATATCAAGAACTACGCCGCAAGAAACGGCAGGGTTGTGATGTTCTGGCAGTTGGATGGGGAAGAGATATCCGAAGAGGCGCTTGCAATCTCATCCGCCGGTTCCAAAATCAATGCGGTCACCAAAGACATACGCACGTTAGTCAGCGAATCGCTGGATCAAACGGAGGAATATTTACCCATACTGGTTAATGGACTCCTTTCTGTGGCGGAAAAGCTTGAATCCCACGAGAACGAAGAGGCTTTACGCCTTTTCCAACAGGCTACCGAAGGGATGGGCTGGGTGCTCCAGGTGCTGCACCACTGTGGAAACCTTTTGGGGGTCCGTCCTTCTGAGGGTTTTGATTTGGCATCGGCTTGCGTCAAACTCCAGGAGGCCCTGGAAGCAGTTGCAGATTCCCTCCGGGAAGGCAAGCTCTTAGAGATGGCCCGCAGGATCAGAGAGGTTATGATACCAAGGTTGAAGGAGTTCTCCCCATACCTGGGAAGGCTCAAGGACGAGTCTTACAAGGCCTCCAATTGACAACAACCAATTCCTGCGGGAGATATAGACGATGACGGTGCGAAGAGGGCTGTCTCTTTTCCTGATAGTGGTGGTTTGCGTTGGCATAGGTACCATACTGGCCACCACCGACGGAGAGGCGATAGAATTGGTGCTAAAGGCCGACAAGACGAGACTTGCTATCGCCCTTTTCCTGGTCCCGCTAGTTTGGCTCTTCGATTCATTAAGGTTCTCTTCCCTCATAAGAGCAAGCGGCAACAGGATACCACTTAAGCTATCCTTTATGCTCATATGGATAAACTACTTCGGCTGCGCCATAACGCCCATGCAAAGCGGCGGCGGCCCCTTCCAGATATACCTCCTTTATAAAAACGGCGTCCCGGTGGGCAAGGGCGTGGCGGTTACCCTGGTAAGGACGATGCTGACCTTGTTGGTATTGGGTTTGGCCATACCAGTAACCATGGTGATGTCGCCGGACATACTCTTGGGGGAAAGCATCTTAAAGGACTTGGCCATATACGTGGCCTCCGCCTTGGGGCTCATATGGGTCGTCATAACCATAAGCTTGATAAAACCCGCTTTTGTTAAGAGGATTTCCGCCATACTCACGCTGCTGCTCAAGCGGTTGGGGGTAGTAAAACCTCAAAGGGTTCTCAAGATCGTCCGCCATGTTAACGCAGAGGTAGATATATACAACGAAAACATGAGGACCTTCTGGTCTCAGGGGAAGAGCTACGTTTTACTTGGCGCTTTCTTCACCTTCTGCCAACAGCTGGTTCAATTATCGGTTTTACCTTGCCTTATTTGGGCAATGGGTCTTCCGGTGGAGTACCTCAAATCCATCCTAATCCAAGCGCTTCTGCTCTTTGCACTATACTTCATACCAACCCCGGGAGGAAGCGGCGCCGCAGAGGGCGGGGGCGCCGCCGCCTTCAGGCTGTTGGTACCCAGCAACTTAGCAGGGCTACTGGCTGTGCTTTGGAGGGTGATAACCGAATACACCGGCGTTTTGCTAGGCACCATAATGGTCGTCAAGATACTGGGGTTCAATATGGCCGATGATCTCATCTCCAAGACTGAAGAGGAGATAGATCGAGCGGGCAACGTTTAAATCTACGCTTGCCTAGGATGGTTTTCTAAGGAGGTTCCATATCTCAAGGTACAGATCGTAGTAGTAGAGGAATATATCCCCTCCTCCGCGAGGAGGAGATAGTTTTATCATGGGAACCCCCGCACCCTGAACCACTGACGATATGGAGCCCGGCGTCCATGGATCCATGACAACCAACCAGCCCTTCTGCTTAGCGCTTCCCAATGCAGCCGAAAGAAGATCCAACCTGGCTCCCTTTGACCAATCCCTCCAAAGGTCCAAGGGGGGCCGCGCGGAGCGGGAAACCGCGGCGCTGACCCATGGCCCCATGGAACCAGTCAGGTCAAGCACCGCTACTCCTTTTAATAGTTGACGGCCTACCTCCATAGTGCTTTCAAGGCGAGATTGAAACTCCGCCAAACGCCTCTGATAATAGGGGTAATTCCCCGGATCCTCTTTCGCCAAAAAAGACAATATCTTCTGCCCTACGAAAGGTAAGACCGCCGGATCAAAGTAAGCGGTCTCGAGCCTTGCGCCCCCAAGGGGCAAGGACCTCTCAAACAGGAAACGGGTTCCCCTGTACTTACCTATGCCTGCTTCGCTCGCCTCGTTCCTGTCCAACGCCACCGCCACTCCCCGGGGAGAGGCCACTCTAACCACCCTGCCCTGATCATCCCATGTCCTTATGCTGTGAACCTTACCATGAACCCCCGCAATGAACCCCACCATCTGGGCAAGCCACGGAGATGAAGCCCAAACTTCCAAGGCATAGCAATTAGACGGCACGGATGCCACTATAAAAATGGCACACAAAAACCCTAAAAACCGACATCTAACCCCTTCGAACACGATCTAGCACCACCAACGATCTCTTCTTTTGCTTACTGGTCAACAGGACAAGATTAGCCAGCAGAAGAGCCACAGTTAAGGGCCCCACCCCACCAGGCACGGGACTTACAGCCCCCGCAACTCTAAAGCAAGAGGGATCCACATCCCCCACAAGTCCCTTATCCGTGGGAGTGGTGCCAACATCAACGATCCAAGATCCAGGAGATATCATATCCTCCTTTATAAGGCCAGGGACGCCGGCGGCAGAAACCACCACATGGGATCCTTTTAATAGATCTTCGAAGGCATCCCTGGGGGTATGTTTGTGGGTTTGTAGCACCGTAGCATCCCGCTGGAGCAACATGGCACCTATGGGACGTCCTACGTTTATGCTGTGTCCTACCACCGTGCAAATCTTGCCCTTGAAATCCCCCATGCCGTACCATTCCAGCAACCCAACCGAAGCCCATGCGGCACAGGGTAATGGGTGCCCTCCTACCCCTAAAAAAAGCTTACCCAAGTTCTCAGGATGAACCCCCTCAACATCCTTAGAGGGATCCAGGGACTGGAAAACCCTAGATATGTCCCATCCAACCGGCAACGGGGTTTGTACTATTATGCCGTGCACCCCTGGATCCTCACTGAGAGCCCCTATGGTTTCCACCATGGCCTCCTCACCGTCCGCGGGGTCGATATCTATCGTAAACCCCCTGGCACCAACGCCGTTGCAGGCCGCCATCTGGCGACGCCTGTAGGCCTCAGAGGCCCCTTCTCGTTGGGCTGACACGGAAACAAGTGTACAACCACCAAGCCGGGATATACCGTCCTTAACCCATTCCATCACCCACTCTGCAGGCTCCTTGCCGCTCATGGACAGCATACAAGCCGCCCTCCCCATAGTAGTATTGGCCTGATCAAGCGTCCTGCCAAGGTTAAGTTATATCATATAAAGCGGCTCCCGGGCTTCACAAGTTTCTCCCCATCAGCACACATGGGACACGATTCAGGGGGATACACCGGAAATTGAGTTTCCCAGAGGGTTGCGGTGGGCACTGGGAAAAGCCCGTCCTTCCCAGAACGGTTAACCAATGACAAGGCCCCCATCCACTGGCCTCCCATGGAACACATCACCTCCACCACCTCCATGGTAGACTTGCCGGTGGTAAAGACATCCTCAACCACAACAAACCGTACCTTACCGGGATTAGGAAAGCGTCGCAGCTTCATAACCCCTCCCTCCCGTTCCGTGAACACGAAGGGTAAGCCCACATGACGAGCGGTCTCATGGCCTATGATTATCCCTCCCATGGCAGGAGAAACTATTAACTCAGGGGCAAGGTCCTTAACAGCCCTGGCAAGCTTCTCCCCCGCCCATGAGGCGTATGAAGTGTTGGACAGGAACAGGGCACACTGAAGATAATCGGAGCTGTGAAGCCCTGAGGAGAGCAGGAAATGCCCCTTCAGATGGGCACCGCTCCCCGACAACATGGAAAGGAAACGCTCCAGCTCGTCTTTCACCAACAATCCAGCCATATTGATCAAACCTCCATCATCTCAACGATTTGCTCAATCCTAGACCTCCTGTCCTGGGCCTCAAGTATGGGACGCCCAACCACCAAGAAGTCCGCCCCTTCTTTGACCGCCTGAGAAGGCCCCATAACTCGGGCCTGATCATGACTGTCTTCGCCGGGTATCCTTATACCAGGCACCACCGTAAAGAGATTGGGAGCTGCCCCCCTTACAAGCCTAAGATCCCTGGGGCTACAAACCAGCCCCTGCACACCAGATTGCTCCGCCAACTTTGCTCTGCATACAAGGGCCGCATCCATGGCACAACCAGGGCAAATCCTCTCCCACTGGTCCTCTCCAAGGCTTGTCAAAACCGTAACCGCCAAGATATTGGTTCCCCCGCGAAGCTTAGAGGCCCTTCTCATCATCTCTTCCCCACCAGCGGCGTGGACGGTCAAAGCCCAAAGTCCAGCGGAAGCAAAGATTTCCACCGCAGAAGCCACGGTGTTCGGTATATCGTGAAGTTTTAGATCAAGGAATACTTGATACCCTCGTCTAATGACATCCCCCACGAACGCAAGCCCCCCCATGGCGAAGAGCCTAGGACCTATCTTAACCTTCGTAACCGACTCCCCAATCCCATCAAGAATCCCCTTAGCCTCATCTAAGGAATTCACATCTAGGGCCAATATCAGCCTATCCCTGGCGCTTAATTCAACCATCAAAAGTCCCCCCATAAAAACTGCCCAATTTAAAATCCGATTTCTTAACTGGCTAACTAGAATCCTCCCCGGTGGGCCACCCCCACTAGTTCGTCCAAAGAACCGATAGATCTGCTCTCAAGGAACAGCTTTACATCCTCCAAGATCTTCCTAGATATCCTTACGTCCCTGAAGAGGCATGTCCCAATCTCAACCGCAGAGGCACCGGCCATAAGGGCCCCCAGGACATCCTCCGCAAAGCATATGCCGCCACATGCAATAAGGGGTACCGGAACCTTTCCGTAGAGTTTAAAGAGAAGCCTCATCGTGAGGGGAAACACCGCAGGCCCAGAGAGACCTGCAAAGACCCTATTAAAAACGGGCAACCCCCGCTTTATATCCACCGCGGCCCCCAACCAAGTGTTAGCCACCACCAATCCATCAGCCCCTGCCTCCACCGCAGAGACAGCCACCCGTTCGATATCCCTCGCTTGAGGTGTAAGCTTAGCCCATATAACCCCATCCCAAACATCCCTGGCGGTTTTCACCGCCTCAAAGGTTCGTTCAGGATCCTCTCCCCAAATGGATCCCTCATCCTCCACGTTGGGACACGACAGATTAAGCTCCAAAACCGAGATCAAATGATTTAACTTTCTTTTGCAAACTAAATCTACTGCGCTTTTTATCTCGTCCGTAGATGAGAAGGCCATATTTAAGGCCACCTTCTTACCCGTCCCGGCGAGCTCCGGCAGGCAATCCAGGAAATCCTGGAGCCCTGGATTCTCAAGGCCTATGCTGTTAAGCAGCCCAGACGAGGTTTCCCAAAGTCTATGGCCCCCATTGCCCCTTCTTGGGAATAGCGTAATGCCCTTGGTACAAATAAGATCACATCCCTCGATGGAGTTCCAGACATCTGGATCCATGGGAATTATTCCAGAAGCCGCCACCAGGGGAGATTTAAGCCCTAAGGGTGTAACCTTCACGCTAACCGAACTTGACCCTAAAAGATCAAAGGATTTCGTCATCAACGATATCCTCCCCTGAGAAAAACGGCCCTTCCTTACAAACCCTGGCCCTTCTGTTGCCCTTCAAGTCTATGGAGCACCCAAGACATCCGCCAAACCCACAGGCCATGCGTTTCTCTATGCCAAGCAATGCCATAAACCCCCGCTGCCTAGATTCCATGAGGACCCCCTTCAGCATCCCAGAGGGGCCGCAGGCGACCACGGCACCACCACGCAAGTCCAGGGAGGCCATGGCATCAATCCCGTTACCCCTAAAACCCATGCTGCCATCCTCAGTGGCTAAAAGAACCTTGGAGCTCCTAGGCATAGGGATCAGGTCAAGACAAGCTCTGACCAACTCCCCCCATTCCTTGCCCCCCCTGAAAGCCCATATTATGACATCAGTTTCAAAAATCCTCGGCACCGAAAGTAAAGAGGCTATGCCAAACCCACCCCCCAGCAGTGTTAGCGGCTCTCTACCTCCTGTCACATCGATAGGACTTCCAAGGGGTGCATTTATTCGGAGGGTCCCTCCAACCGGCATGTCAAGCAAAATACCTGTGCCACGCCCTACCCGCTGACAGAGGAAAAGGAGGTTGCCATCGATCTCTGCGGCTATACCCAAGGGCCTGCCTAACAAGGGATCCATGGATTCCGATGGAAAGAGCATGGCAAATTGTCCAGGCCTCCATCGCACAGTTTCATGAGGCCTTACCATAAGCAAACCACCCAGGTCTCCAAAAACTTGCTTACAAACCAAGGAACAAGGGATGGTCGCAAAGGAGCAGCCCATTAATCTTGAGACCTCCAGGCGATACGTCCGCCAACCAAGGTCATTACAGGCCATCCCTTTAAGACTACTCCATCCCAAGGGCCAAACTTGCACTTGCTCACCCAGGAAGAGCAGGAAACCTTACCCACCTTATCAAGGTCCAAAACGGTAAGGTCCGCCCTTGCCCCAACCTCAAGGCCTGGCAAGCTATGGTTGATTATCCTCCTAGGCGCCATGCTCATCGCAGTAAGAACCGTTCCCATTGGTATACCTCGGCGGACAGCACCATCCAGAACCGCCGCCGCCGCACACTCCAGGGAGGCTATACCAAACGATGCTTCCTGGAAGGGTAGATCCTTCTCGTCAAGATGCCACGGTGCGTGATCGGTGGCTATCACATCCACCGTACCATCCATAAGTCCACGCCACAAAGCTTCCCTATCCTCTATGGACCTAAGCGGCGGGTTGACCTTAAACACCGCATCATAACCAGAGGCTATCACATCATCTTCGCAGAACGTTAGGTGATGGGGAGTAACATCGCAAGTCACATCAACGCCCTCTTCTTTGGCCCTCCTTATAATCTCAACGGACCTGGCGGTGCTGATGTGAGTGAGGTGTATCGATCCTCCCGTGTTCCTGGCAATCTCTATGGCCCTCATGACCCCTAGCTCCTCAGATACAGAGGGAATACCCTTAAGGCCACTAAGACAGCTCACCTTGCCTTCATGCACATGGCCACCCGACGAAAGGGATGTATCCTCAGGGTGCTCCATAACCCTTATGCCGGTTCTCTTAAGATAGATCAAAGCGAGCCTAAGCAGAGAGGAACTTTTAACAGGGGCCCCATCATCGGTAAACAGCACCGCGCCGGCCTCGGCCATCTTAAGCAGCTCCGCCATTTCTTCCCCCTTCCGGCCCTTGCTGACACAACCGGCGGGGAAGACCCTAGCGCCATCCAACAGCGCACCCTTCATGGCCATATGCTCCACCAGGAAAGCGTCATCAACCGGTGGATCCGTGTTCGGCATGGCCACCACGTCAGTAAATCCTCCAGCGCAAGCCGCCTTCGAGCCGGAACTTAAATCTTCCCTCCATTCAAAACCAGGCTCCCTAAGATGACAGTGAATATCAACGAAGCCCGGGCTCAACAGCTTCCCATCAAGGTCCTCCACCTGGCCGTTAAAGTCGACCGGCATATCCTTCAATACCGCCGCCACCATATCGCCGTCTATAACCAGATGGTAAAGCCCTTCCTGTATATCGTTACCGTCAAAAACTTTAGCGTTTTTAAGCAAAAGGCCCATCACGCAGCACCCCCAGCACAAAGGTACAAAAGAGCCATCCTAACGGCCACTCCGCTTCGAACCTGCTCCAATATCACGCTGTTTTCCCCATCCGCCACGGAGCTCTCTATTTCAACTCCCCTGTTGATCGGCCCAGGATGCATAACCAGCACATCCCTGGAGACGTTAGCGATCAGTTCCTCTGTGGCGCCCCAAAACCGGTGGTACTCATCTACGGAGGGGAACAGACCATCCCTTTGCCTCTCCCGCTGTATCCTTAACAGGTAGATCACGTGGGCTCCCTCTATGGCCTTTCTCACATCCCTTTCGTAGGTAACGTTGAGGTGCCCCACCTGATATGGCATGAGAGTCGAAGGTCCTGACAACACCACCTGACACCCCATGGTGTTGAAGCCTATGATATCGCTCCTGGCCACCCTACTATGTTCCACATCTCCCACTATTGCCACCTTGCGGCCCCCTAGGTCCCCAAGATGCTTCCATGCGGTGTACAGATCCAGAAGACACTGGGTGGGATGCGCATGAGCGCCATCTCCTGCATTCATCACCACCGCTCGTTTTAGTTTTTTAGCCAGATATTGAGCTGCTCCCACTGCGCTGTGCCTTATCACAACTATATCCGCCCCCATGGCCTCCAAGGTCCAAGCGGTATCCCTCAATGTCTCACCCTTTGCAGTGCTGGAACCCGAGCTGGACCAATTGACCACATCTGCGGATAACATCTTTTCTGCAAGCTCGAATGACACCCTGGTCCTGGTGGAATTCTCAAAGAAAAGGTTAACCGCCAATTTACCCCTAAGGGCTGGAACCTTCTTTATGGGACGCCCCATAAGATCCTCCATATGGCGGGCCTGCTCCATAAGCATCAATATCTCTTCACGGCTCCAGCCTTCCACATCAAGGACATGCCTTTTGGTCCACCTAAAACTAGTCCCGCTCACTTATTATCACCTCGTCCTTCCCGTCCACCTCGGTAAGCATCACTTCTACGACCTCGTTCTTCGATGTAGGTACGTTCTTACCGACGAAATCAGGCTGTATCGGCAATTCTCGATGCCCCCTGTCAACCAACACCGCAAGCCTTATCCTGCCGGGACGACCGAGGTCCATCACCGCATCCAAAGCAGACCTCACCGTTCTGCCGGTGTATATAACGTCGTCCACCAAAACCATCTTCTTCCCCGTCACATCCTCGGGCATGGAGGTGCTTCGCACTATCGGCTGATCACTTAACATGGTGAGATCATCCCTGTATAGGGTTATGTCCAACTCCCCGCAAGGCACTTTAACCGCCTCAAACTGAAGGATAAGATCCCTAAGGCGCCTTGCAAGGTAAACCCCCCGCCTTTGGATTCCAACAAGCATAAGCCCATCCAACCCCTTGGAATCCTCCACCACCTCGTGGGCCATTCGTTTGAGGGCCCGCTCCATGTCATCCCGATCCATCAATTTGGCCTTTACCCTCACTTAATATCACCCCCGGAAGGCATAAAAAAATGGGGGATCGCTGGACAATCCAGCGCTCCCCCTGTTACCACAAGAGAAGATAAACTAAGCACGCCACAACACCCCCCAGCCTTGGGGCCTCTCTGGACCCTCTTAAAGGCTCTTCGGGGGATAGTTTACAGCAACCCAAACTTTTATGCAACCGGTTGCATAGATCATTTCTTGGCCAACTTGGAAAGGGCCTCCGAAGCCGCCGAAGCTTCCGCTTCCTTCCGTGTTTTGCCCCTACCCCTGCCAAGGAGATCATCTGCACACCATACAGATACCCAAAAAGTTGCATCATGGGGCGGGCCATAGGTACCCTCCAGCTTATACTTTGGCGCCCCAAGCCCTTGATGCTGAAGCATTTCCTGAAGGGCCGACTTTGGATCAGAGACATCGACGTCAACATCCAGGGGGATGAACCTCAAAACTACTTCCCTGGCCCGTTCTATGCCCCCATCCAGGTACACAGCTCCGATCAAAGCCTCAAATGCATCGGCCAAAATGCTGTCCGTGGCCCTATTTTTAAGGGCCTTGCCCAGCCGAAGATAGGCGGCGAACCCTGCAGCCCTGGCCGCATCAGCCAGGGCCTCACAGCACACCACCCTGGCCCTCATCTTAGTAAGACGCCCTTCCCTCTCCGAGGGATACTTAACAAACAGCTCCTCCGCCACGCAAAGCCCTATAACCGAGTCCCCAAGAAACTCCAGCCTCTCGTTACAGTAGCCCAGGGAGTACTCATTAGCAAAAGAAGAGTGCGTAAGGGCTTCAATTAAAAGTTGGGTATCGGAGAACCGATACCCAACCAGCCTTTGCAGAACCTCGATCGATCCCTCAAGATCCTGGGAATCCCTCATGAGAGCTACCCCTCATACTTTTTGAGCGCCAATACGGCGTTGTGGCCGCCAAAACCAAAGTTATTCACCAATATACAGCGGACATCCTTCCTAACCGCCTTGGGCCCCACCACGTTCACGTTGCACTCGGGATCGGGATTCTCATAGTTCAAGGTTGGGTGCACTACGCCTTCTACTATGGACTGCAAGGCCGCTATGGTCTCAAGAGCTCCAGCGGCACCCAAGCCGTGACCTATCATCGACTTGGTGGAGTTCACTAGAAGATCATTAGCATGCTCCCCAAACACAGACCTAATGGCGGCGCTCTCCATCTTATCGTTCAATGGGGTGGAGGTACCATGGGCATTTATGAGGTCCACTTCATCGGGCTTGAGTCCAGCCTTACGAAGCGCCATCTCCATTGCCCTCCTGGGACCGTCGCCCTCCGGATCCGGAGCGGTGATATGGTAGGCGTCGCAGGTATTACCATATCCCACTACCTCAGCTATTATGTTAGCCCCCCTATTAAGGGCGTGCTCCAACTCCTCAAATATGAGGATCCCGGCCCCTTCACCCATGACAAACCCGTCCCTCTCCATGTCAAAGGGCCTTGAAGCCCGCCGAGGCTCATCATTACGGGTAGACAAGGCCTTCAACGCCGCAAAACCCGCCACCGCTATGGGCGTTATGGCCGCCTCTGCCCCTCCGGTTATCATCACATCCGCATCGCCACGCAAGATGGTCTCATAGGCCTCTCCCATGCTGTGCGTAGCAGAAGCGCAGGCGGTTACCACCGCCATGTTGGGACCCTTGGCACCATAGGTTATGGCCACGTAAGCGGCTGGCATGTTGCTCAGCATCATTGGCACGAAGAAGGGACTCACGCGGGACGGTCCCTTATCCCGGAGTATCCCATAGTTTTCGTTGGTGGTGTTTATACCCCCCTCACCGCTTCCTATATAAACTCCAAAGCGGTAGGGATCTATCTTATGCACATCCAGCTGTGCATCTTTAACCGCCATGGCGGCGGCAGCGGTGACGAAGTGGATGACCCGGTCCGCTCTGCGGGCCTCCTTCTTATCCATCCAATCTTCAGGGTTAAAATCCTTGACCTCAGCGGCTATCTTGACCGCATAATCGGTAGCATCGAAGAGAGAGATGGTGCCAACACCGCTGCGGCCCTCCTCCAGGGCACGCCAATAGGTCTCTCGGCCAAGTCCTATGGGGCTTACGACTCCGAGGCCCGTGACGACGACTCTTCTCAAACCAGGTCACTCCCTTGTATTGAGGGTTTTATCATTTCCGCAGCTTAAAAATCCATCAGCGATATCGAAATTCTAAACATATGGGGGATGGGAAGGTCCATCCCCCTGAAAACGCAACTACTCCTCGACCCCCAGCTTGCTCTTCACGTAGTTGATGGCATCACCAACCGTGGCAAGCTTCTCCGCATCCTCGTCGGGGATCTCGATGTCGAACTCCTCCTCAATACCCATGATAAGCTCCACGATGTCGAGGGAGTCCGCCCCAAGGTCCTCCACAAAGGAAGCCTCAGGCTTTATCTGATCCTCCTCCACGTTAAGGCGATCCACCACTATCTCCTTCAAACGAGACATAAGCTCCTCCATCTGCATTCCATTCACCTCCTTCCAGGCTACATGGTCATTCCACCATCAACGGCTATCACCTGTCCGGTGATGTAAGAGGCACCCTCGGAAGCTAAAAAGGCAATAAGCTCTGCCACGTCCTCCGGAGTACCCACCCGGCCAAGAGGTATCTGCCCCTTAAGGGCCTCCCTGACCGAATCACCAAGAACCCTGGTCATATCGGTGTCTATATACCCAGGAGCCACCACGTTAGCAGTGATCCCCCGGCTAGCCACCTCCCTGGCCAAGCTCTTGGTAAACCCAATCAACCCCGCCTTAGCCGCGGAGTAGTTAGCTTGTCCTGCGTTACCCATGAGGCCAACCACGGAACTCACGTTTATGATCCTGCCCCATCTAGCCTTGGTCATTCCACGAAGAGCCTGCCTGACGCACAGAAACGCAGATGTAAGGTTCGTCCTTATAACCTCGTCCCAGTCGCAATCCTTCATCCTCATGATAAGGCCATCCCTGGTGATCCCCGCGTTGTTAACAAGAACCTCCACGGGGCCCATGCTGGACTCCACCTGTTCAAACATGGACGCGACGGAAGATGCGTCACTTACATCGGCCCTGAATATCTCTGCCTCTCCGCCCACCTGGCGGACTAGATCACGGACCTCCGCCGCCTTATCCTCCGAAGAGTTATAATTAATCGCAACCCTAAAACCGTCACTGGCCAGGCGAAGCGCCACAGCCCTGCCTATACCCCTGCTGGCGCCGGTCACGAGGGCCACCTTACGATGCGAAGTCATTCTAGTGGCCCTCCCCTATAAAATCAAGCAAACCATCCAAATCCTGAACCTTGGACACGCTCATACCCTTAACGCCCTTTACACAACGTTTGACAAGACCGGTAAGCACATTGCCGGGTCCTATTTCAACGAAGCGCTGGACCCCTCTATCCGCCATGGCCCTTACGCTGTCCAACCAAAGAACCGGAGAGTACGTCTGCTCAAGAAGCCGATCTTTTATCCCCTCTATATCCTCCCTTGGCTGGGCATCCACGTTTGAAACCAGCGGGAAGGACGGAGCGGACCAACTGACGGATCCAAAGGCCTCCCTCAAAGCATCCGCCACGGGCCTCATAAGAGAACAGTGGAAAGGGGCGCTTACCTTCAACGGGATTACCTTGGAGGCTCCAGCTTCCCTTGCCATCTGAGCCGCCAAATCCACGGCCTCAGCCTCTCCGGAGATCACTATCTGTCCCGGAGCATTGTAGTTGGCCATCTCGCACACCCCATTAGAAGACGCCCGGGAACAAACTTCCCTCACCGCATCCCCCTCAAGGCCAAGAACCGCCACCATGGCTCCCTTGCCCAAGGGGACCGCCTCCTGCATCTTACTCCCCCTGAGGTGCACAAGCTTCACCGCATCCGCCACAGATATGGCCCTGGAGGCCGCCAAAGCGGTGTACTCCCCAAGGCTATGACCCGCCACAAAAGCGGGAGACAATTCAATGCCCTTGTCATCCCTCAGGGCTGCCAAAATCGCCAAGGAAACCGTCAATATGGCCGGCTGGGTTAAGGCGGTCTTCCTTAACTCCTCCTCAGGGCCAGAAAATATTACATCCGAAAGGGGGAACCCCAGCGCGGAATCCGCCTCCTCAAAGACCCTCCTAGCAGCGGGGTAAGACTCGTAAAAGTCCCGACCCATTCCTACCTCTTGGGCTCCCTGGCCAGGGAAAATCAACGCGTAATCGCTCATCCTACCTACCCTCCTCCAAACAGAGGGACCTAAAAAAGCCCCCCAAAGCACCCAGCCCCTCCGACACATCGGCGGCTTGAGCAAATATACTTCTTATGACCTCGGCGGCACTTGGGATATCATCAATCATACCTGCGCACTGGCCAGACATAACCGATCCCCATTCCACATCCCCCTCAACCACCGCAGCTCTAAGCCGACCGGAGCCAAAGGCCTCCAGCTCCTCAATGGAAGCCCCATTTCTTTCCATCTCCTCAAACTTGACGGAGAACTTGTTTTTTATGCACCTTACAGGATGCCCCGTAGAACGGCCGGTAACCACGGTACTCCTATCTCCTGCCTTTAGGATCATCTCCTTGTATCTTTGGTGGGCCGAACACTCCCTAACACAAACAAACCTGGTCCCCATCTGGACTCCCTCTGCCCCCAACGCGAAAGCGGCGGCAACCCCCCGGCCGTCGGCTATGCCGCCGGCGGCTATAACTGGGATGGATACTGCATCCACCACTTGAGGCACCAGGGCAAATGTGGATATCTCCCCTATGTGCCCCCCAGACTCCATACCCTCGGCTATAACAGCATCAGCCCCCTGCTGCTCAACCCGCCTTGCATGGGCCACCGATGCTACAACCGGTATGATCTTCGCCCCCAAAGGCTTAAGCCGCTCTATAACCTTCCCGGGCTTACCCGCCCCAGTGGTTATAACCGACACCCTGTGGGCCGCGGCTATCTCAATCACGTCGTCCGCGGTGGGGGACAACAACATAATGTTGAGACCAAAGGGACGATCCGTCAGTTCCCGAACCCGATTGAGTTCCCGGTCCAACAACTCAGGAGGCATGTTAGCCGCAGCAATTATCCCAAGGCCACCTGCGTTGCTAACCGCCGCAGCCAGCTGAGCGTCCGCAACCCAAGCCATCCCACCCTGGAACACCGGATACCTTATTCCCGTAAGTTCTATGATCCTGTTAGGCAACGACCTCAACCTAACTGCCACCTCCTAAAACTCCAGCAACATGGCCCCATAGGTCATACCAGCCCCAAAGGAGGAAACAAGCACCTTATCCCCCTTGCGAATACGCTCCGAATCAATCGCCTCGTGAAGGGCCATCATTATAGAGGCACAGGAGGTGTTGCCATACCTATCCAGGTTCACCACCGCCCGGTCCTCTGGAACCCCAAGACGCTTCAGTACCCCTTCCATTATCCTCCAATTTGCCTGATGGAAAACCCAGCTCGACACATCTTCTGGGATTATTCCCATCTCCCTTAGGAAACCGTCAAGGAACGGCGGTATCTCGCGATTTACGAACTTGAACACGTCGTTACCCTTCATTTTGACGTAGTGAAGCCCCTGGTCCAGCGTTTCACGGGATGCGGGGTGCTCCACAAGACCACCCATAAGGGTTATAAGATCGTGCTTAGTTCCATCGGCCCTTAAAGAAAATCCAAGGACCCGGCCGGACAGTCCTTCTTCCTTGGCGGGGCCCAAAACCACAGCCCCAGCTCCGTCACCGAAGAGGACACAGGTGTTACGGTCAGTCCAGTCAACCACCTTGGAGGGGACCTCCGCCCCCACCACCAGCACGTACCTAAACACACCGGACGCTATAAAGGATGCCCCCATGGCCATGGCATACAAAGATCCGGTACAACCGGACTGCACGTCCGCAGCTCCGGCCCGAAGGGCCCCAAGACGCCCCTGCAACTTGGCCGCCACGGAGGGGAAGAGCGTATCGGGAGAATTGGTCCCAACCAGTATAAGATCCAAATCCTCGGCAGATATCCCAGCCCTTTCTAGGGCCATTTTAGAAGCCTCTTCAGATATATCGGAGGTTAAAACACCCTCCTCCGCCACATACCTGGTCCTTATTCCGGTCCTCTCCACTATCCACTGGTCAGAGGTATCTACCATCTTCTCAAGATCCTGGTTGGTGACCACCTTGCCTGGCACCGCCATGCCAGTGCCAAGCACCGCCACCTCAAAGCCACACAACTTAGGCATCTATATTCCCCCCTTGGCAAGTTCGTCCTCTATAGTCTGGACACCGCGCTTAGCTACGAAGTCCCTGGCCACCATCAGAGCATTACATATGGCCTTGGCCCTGGATCTTCCGTGAGCCTTTATGACGGTTCCTCTAACCCCAAGGAGGGGAGTACCGCCATGCCTTTCGTAATCAAATCGATAGTGCAGCTTCTTAAGCATTGGCATCATGAAAAGGAGCCCCACCTTGGGGAGGAAGCTCTTCGATATCTCCTCCTTCATGAGGTTCATAACACCCTCCCCCAGGCCCTCGCCAAATTTAAGCAACACGTTGCCAGTGTAACCATCGCAAACCACCACATCGGTGGTCCCCAATGGCACATCCTTACCCTCCACATAGCCCACAAAGTTCAGAGAACTTGCCTTCAGCATCTCCCTGGCCTGGAGAATCACGTCATCACCCTTTATGTCCTCCTCCCCATTGGAGAGGAGGGCAACCGACGGATCCGATACCCCTACAAGAGAACGCATGTATATGGACCCCATAAGCGCGAACTGCGCCAGGTTTACAGGTTTGCACCGAACAGTGGCCCCCACATCCAAAAGGAGGCTCACCCTGGATGACAAAGTGGCTATTGGAACTCCAAGGCCAGGCCTGTCTATACCCGGTATCCTACCCAAAACCAGTATTCCGCCCGCCACGATGGCGCCGGTGTTGCCCGCAGATATAACCGCCTCCGCCTCTTTGGAACGCACCATCTCCATGGCCAACCTCATGCTGGAGTTCCGCTTCTTTCTTATTGAAACCGACGGAGAGTCATCCATGGAGATAAACTCGTCGGCGTGAACCAAATGGACCCTGCTTCTGACACCCGCAGGGGCTTCCTCCAAAAGGGGAGATATCTTAGATGCATCTCCCACCAGGGCAATCTGAAGGGACGAATCCATCTGACATGCCATAATCGCCCCCCTGCAAGGTTCGAAAGGCGCCCTGTCTCCCCCCATGGCATCCACAGCCAAAATCATCCGCAATCCTCCCTCAGGATCTAAAGACCGTTCTCTTGATCTAAGCTAACCACTATAAAACGCCCGACGAATATCTCACGGTCTTTAACCCTTGTCCTAACGCTTACCACATATTTGTTGCCCTTATGAATACCCACTTTAGACCTGGCCAAAAGCCTATCCCCCACCACCGCAGGATACCTGTACCTTATTCTTGCGCTGCCGGTTATCACCATCTCCGCCCCTATGGTGGCCATGGCTAACGTGCTGGCCTGGGCATATATAAAGTGATCCCATATCCTATCGGTACCCCTAAAAGCCATATCCGGAGCGGCTTCCAGCATCGAAAGTGCCCCCACATTGGGCTCAAGCTCAAGGAGATCCCCAACCACCTCATCCCTGGTAAGAGATCTAAGCCTGCTACCCGCCGCCTCCGCCATCAGCCGCATCCTCTCCCGAAGCTCAGGTATACCCAATATGACCCGGTCAAGCCTAACGGTGCTTATGCTGACCTTCAGCCTATCCGCAAGCTCTTCGTCGGTCAAAAGAGGATTAGACTTTATGAGGTCCATAAGGACCTTATGCCTGTTCTTGCGATGGTCGGACCTCGTTGGAATCACTTCCTCTTAGCATCTGGTGCTAATAACTACTCAGAATGCCTGACAGTATAAAAAAACTCGCCCATGCCGTCAATAGGCAAGGGCGAGCGAGGATGAAAGGATGAAGATCCAGCTATATTTACTCCTTCTCCTCGGAAACCTTAACCACCTGTCTGCCCCTGTAGTATCCACAGGCAGGGCAAGCCCTGTAGGTCTGAATGGTTTCCCCGCAGTGCGAACAGGTGGTGAGACTGGGAACCTCCAGAGCCCCAAGCCAATGGGCCTTCCTGTTGTGAGTCCTAGAGTGGGAAACGCGCCTCTTTGGCGTAGCCATAGAAAAACACCCCCTTCGTCATTTTTCTTCCCCAAACTCCTGGAGCTTAAGCCTCAGGGCATCCAAACGAGGATCCGTTCCGACACCACCACAGCCACACGGACCATCGTTGAGATTGGCGCCACAATTAGGACAAAGCCCTAGACACCCCTCCCTGCAAACCAACCTGGAAGGGATGGAGGAGGCAAGAACCTCCCAAAGCATGGGGACCAAATCAATTCTGTCAGACCAAGAATCTAGATTACACCAAAAGTCCTCTTCTTGGAAGCCCTCTACCCCCATCTCTGAGGCATTCCCTCCGCCCACAGAGATAAAGAAAACGTCCTCCCCCTCAAGAGTTGCCATGGCATCCTCAAGACAACGGGCACATTGGCCCGCCAGCTCGCACTTAAAAGAGACCCTTAACACCACTCCCCCTGGGGCTCGGTTAGCTCTAACGACAAAATCCAATCCGCCTGGGAACCAATAGCCCAAGCGATCATCGTCAATCGAAAGAGAAATCCGCTGTTCCAGATCCGCTCCGTCTTGGGGGATTGAGCTTAGGGGGATCTCTTTCTGCCAATCAACGGGGAAAGGCTTATCCATGACCATTTATCCCCTGGTCACCAACTCCTTGGTGTCCCTTGCTATGACCAGCTCCTCGTTGGTGGGTATCACAAAGACCTTAACTCTTGAATCAGGGGTGCTCAACTCTGCCTCCTTGCCGCGCACTTTATTCTTCGATGGATCGAACTTAACACCCAGGAACTCCAGGTGCCTACAGACCTCTTCCCTAACCAGGTCGCTGTTCTCCCCTATGCCGGCGGTAAACACAATGGCATCTAATCCGCCCATAGCCGCAGCATAGGCGCCTATGTACTTTCTTATGCCATAGCACAACATGTCGAAGGCCAGCTTGGCCCGCTGGTCCCCCTTCTCCATGGCCTCCTCCACGTCCCTCATATCGCTGGAGATGCCGCTTATGGCACAAACGCCGCTCTTCTTGTGAACCACATCACTCACCGTCTTTGCATCCCCATACTTCTCCATCAGATATATCATCACCGAGGGATCCAGGTTACCGGACCTGGTACCCATGAGAATTCCCTCCGTGGTTCCATAACCAAGGCTGGTGTCCACGCTCTTGCCTCCATCCACCGCGGTTATCGAACTGCCGTTGCCAAGGTGGCAGGTAACTATCTTGAGTTCCTCTATAGGCCTGTTCATCACCTGGGCAACCCGGTGGGCCACATAGAAATGACTGGTGCCATGGAAGCCGTAACGGCGAACCCTATCCACCTGGTAATGCTCATAAGGGATACCGTACATATAGGCCTGCGGAGGCATGGTCTGATGAAAGGCGGTATCAAAGACCGCCACATTGGGCAAACCGGGCAGCGCATTCATCACAGCCCTTATCCCCATGAGGTTGGCGGGGTTGTGAAGAGGCGCCAAGGGAATCACCTCTTCAATACCCCTAATAACCTCGTCATCCACAAGCACCGAGCGGGTAAACTTCTCGCCCCCGTGGACCACCCGGTGGCCCGCAGCGGATAGCTCAGAAAGATCCTTGAGCACCCCGTGAGACGAATCAAGCAGGGCATCTATAACCAGCCTCACCGCAACGTCATGGTTGGGAATGTCAGTCTCCTTAACCACCGGATCCATCCCCACCTTCACATGCTTTATCCTGGATCCGTGGATTCCGATCCTCTCCACCAACCCCTTAGCCAGAAGGGTCTCATCGGACATGTCGATGAGCTGATACTTCAAAGAAGAACTCCCGCAGTTCAAAACCAAGACCTTCACAAAAATCCAGCCTCCCTCCACTTGACTACCCAACCCGGCGGAAACTATCCTTACCCAGCCAACGCCGGGAGGTGACCTGGTTTGTATAATACCCCCATAATCGGGATAGTTGCAGAATATAACCCATTACACAAGGGACACAAGTACCACCTGGACAGAACGCGGGAGGCCTTCCCCAACTGCCCCATAGTGGTGGTGTTGTCCTCCAATTTCGTCCAACGGGGCGAACCCGCATTCCTTGACAAGTGGAGCCGGGCGGAGGCGGCGCTTGAAGCCGGGGCGGACCTCATATTGGATCTGCCAACCCCCTTCTCGTGCCATCAAGCACAGGTCTTCGCTTCCGCCGCCGTGGACATACTATGGGCTACCGGACTGGTTACCCATATGTCCTTTGGAATGGAAGACCCCAGCGATCTCCTTGAAAAAGCCGGCTCCATATTAATACAGGAACCCCCTGCCTTCAAGCTCAGCCTTAGGAAATGGCTGGAGCAGGGGTTCTCTTTCGTTGAAGCCAGGACCAGGGCATTGGATGAGATAGAGACAGGACTTGGGACGTTTCTGAAGGGGTCCAACAACCTCCTCGCCCTAGCGTATAAGATCAGGATAATGTCCCGCGGGCTGCCGATAAAGACCTTCCCCATAAGGCGCATAGGAGCAGCATATAACCAAAAGGACTTCTGCGACATCCCCAGCGCCACCGCCATAAGGACCCTATGGGCGTCCGGCGAAAAAGGAAGGGCATTGGAGGGCCTTCCTGATTTCTGCCGCGAAATACTTGAACGAGAGTCACAAAAAGGGCGGATCGTTCAACGGGAGGCCCCTACTTGGTGGAATTTGCTACGCTGGAAAATACTAAGTTCTTCCACGGAAGAAATCTCCCTATCCGCCGAGATGTCCGAGGGGCTTGAGAACAACTTGAAAAGGTGGGCCGCCAGGGCACAAAGCTATGACGAATTCCTGGACAGGACGGTAAGCCGCCGATACCCAAGGAGCAGGATACAACGACTATGCTGCCACCTTCTGCTTGGATACAGCCACTGGTTTAATCGAGCGGCTCAAAGGCTGGGCCCCTCATGGATAGGCGTCCTAGGCATGAGCCCCATTGGGAAGGCATTGCTCAGGCGCATGAGGGAGTCCGCCAAACTTCCAGTGATATCCCGCTTCACATCTCCAAGGGATCATTACTCCAGGGAGCTGCTTAAAATGGAGGAAAGAGCCTGTCAGCTATGGGAGATACTGGCCGGAGGAGATGTCAGCTCCTTCCGAAGCCGCCGGATCATTACGACTTGCGAAAATCAACCGGGGGGATCCTCTCCCTCATCCTCCTGAACACACCCGGGGGCACCATGTCCTGTATGGAGCCCCCGAAGCTATATACCTCCTTCACTCCCCGGCTGGACAGATATGAATACTGCGCGTCGGTTACGATGAACATGGTCTCTATCTCCGGGGCCAGCTGACGATTCATTTGGGCCAGCTGGAACTCATACTCAAAGTCAGAAAGGGCACGCAACCCTCGTATGATTATCCTGCTTCGCTTACGCCTCATGAAATCCACCAGCAGCCCCTCAAACGCATCCACTTTAACCGACGGAAGATGGCTAAGGGCCTCCCTTGCCATCATCTGCCTCTCCTCCACGCTAAAAGTTGCCCTCTTCTGCGGGTTATGGAGCACCGCAACCACGAGCTCGTCAAAAAGAGCCGCCGCCCTCTCCGCTATGTAGACATGGCCATTAGTTATGGGGTCAAAAGAACCTGGATACACCGCCCTTATCAATCCCCGTCACCCCCTTCCCAGCGCCAAAAAAAGGAAAGCACCGTCTCCCCATATACTCGGTCATCTCGAACGACATCCTCCGGCAAGGGCTCCCTCACGCTGTGTTCCAGGATCAAGGTTCCACCGGTTTTTATTATGGATCTGTTGGCAGAGAAAAGATCCATCAGCTCTCCCACCCAACCCATACAATATGGTGGGTCCGCAAACACCACGTGGTAACTATCCCCATCCCTTGCAGCCCTTTGAATAAAGCGGCGGACATCACCCTTAACCACACGAATTTCCCATCCGCAGCCGGATATCTCCCTGCAATAGCGGCCATTGATATCAACGGCAGTAACTTTGGCTCCCATCTCCGATGCCCTTCTGGCCACCCGGCCCGACCCGGAGAACAAGTCTAAAAACCTAAGACCATCCAATGGGCCCAATATGTTGAAAAGCGCCTGTATGACCTTCCCGGACGTGGGTCTCGCAGGCCCGTCAACGGAAGGCTTCGATCCATTGACCCTCCTAGATCTCAACGCTCCAATACCCCAGCGGCTTCTTTTAAAGCCATGCGCACAGCGGGGGTCCTATAAGGATGACCCACGGGATCCAGTTTCACCCCGTACCCCTTGCCCTTCGGATAAAATCGGATGTAAAAATGCTGTTCAAATCCATCATCTACGGTTATGGTAGAAACCAATACAACCCCATCTCCACCACGGAATATATCCCTAAAAACGAACATATGCCCATCTTTGCCACCCTTTTTATCCCTTAAGGCCTCAACCAGATCATGTATAGCAGCCTCTTCCCTCAGCTGCCCCAAAGCAATCTCCATATTAAAATCCTCCTCGGAATATAAAGGATCCTCCATGGGCGTTCCACGACGGGTAGCGCCTTCATACCTGATCTCCACCAAATAAGTATCCCTTCCCTGGGCCTTCCACTTCCTCTCGTACTTGGTAAGGAACCCTCTAACGGGGTTAACCTGATGCTGAACCACCGAGAAGCCCTCCATGGCTCCAAAGAAGTCCATCGTAGCCATTGCATACCAATCCACATCCGTAGCCAACGAGAAGATGCCATCAGGTTTTAAGTACTCGGACAAAAGCTTAGCAAATCTAGGACTTGTAACCCGCCTCTCCGCATGTCTCTTCTTAGGCCAAGGACACGGGAAGTTCAGTATAACCCCATCCAAGCTGGACCTCTTAAAGCAAAGGCCTATCAAGTACCTGGCATCACCCCTAAGAATTCTTACGTTATCAAGCCCCAACCTAAGAACCCTTCGGGCCGCCTTTGTGACACACCACTGGCAAACCTCCATGCCCACCACTGCCGCACTGCTCTCCCTAGACGCAAGGTGAGCGAGAAATCCCCCGTCGCCAAAACCTATCTCCAAGAAAACCCGACCATCCCACCCGGGGAATGATAGGTCAATCGGAAGCTTCTCAAGGGGAGCGTTAACTATGACCTTACCCAAAGCCCAGTTCATCCAAACCTATGCCTCCAAACGTCAGCTCTATTGTCCATCATCAAAGACCACTAAACCCCAAAACCCGCGCACCCATAGCTAACAATAGCTACATATTATCTCTCCACAGCCATCAACCTTTCAAGTGGACACCGGGCTTAGGACTTTATTGTATGTACACAACAAGCCCCATGTTGCCTCTCTTAAGAATCTAAACGAACGAGACGGGTTGCCTCATGTAAAAATCTAAACGAAGGCAGGGAT
>JAOACP010000018.1 GCA_026417795.1 Thermanaerothrix sp. | reverse complement strand
TAGGGGATCATATTTCGTTTGGATTCTTAGGTGAGGCAACGTTCCCTTTTCGTTTAGATTTTACGTGAGGCAATTCGAGCCCTTGACCAAATCGGGAAAAGGTAATAGAATACCCTTGCTTTCGGGATGTAGCGCAGCCTGGCTAGCGCACCTGCATGGGGTGCAGGTGGTCGGAGGTTCGAATCCTCTCATCCCGACCAGGATATGAAGGCGGGGGTTTCCCCCGCCTTTCTTTTATTTTAAACACAAGCAACGGGTTCCCGGGGACTGGAGGACGTGGACAATTGGACAACAAGACTTCCATGGGTAAATTCAGGCACGACACCGACATAGGCCAGAACTTCCTGATAAACCACGGTGTGGTGGAGAAGATAGCCCAAGCCGCTGAAATCTCGGACGGCGAAGTGATATTAGAGGTAGGTCCGGGCAAGGGCATCCTATCAAGGGAGATCCTTAAATGGCCATGTGCAAGGTTGATCTCCATTGAGGTGGACCGGAGGTTGTCCCAGTTTCTTGATCCCCTGGCCAAGGAGGATCACAGGTTCACCGTCATATGGCAAGATGCCCTAAAGATGGACTTTTTAAGGGATCTGCCATGCACCCCCAACCTAGTCGTAGCCAACCTTCCGTATCACATAACCACCCCTATCGTCTGGAAGTTCCTAGAGGAACTGGCACCTTTGGGTCTTACCAGGATGGTGTTGATGGTCCAAAGAGAAGCCGCCATCAGGATGATTCAACAGGAAGGCAGCAAAGACCGTTGCCCCCTGGGCGTTACTCTGGAGGCTATGGGTAAGGTGTGTAAGGTGATGAACGTCCCTCCGGGAGCTTTCCGCCCAATACCCAAAGTCTACTCTTCGGTGGTGAGGATAGACATAACCTCAAACCATCATCTACCAAGGGATCCAAACTGGCGCAGAATGTTGAAGATATCCTTTGCCCAAAGGCGAAAAACCTTGCTTAACAACTGGGGAATCGCTGGTATATTCCGCGAAGAGGGGCTGAGACGCCTCCTATCGGTGGGACTACGTGAAAACGCAAGGGCCGAGGAGCTTCCCTTGAGCCATTGGCTTAAACTGGCCTCCTCCTTTCAATGGCAGGATTGCGAAGCTAAAAGCTAAAATAAACCAAGGGCTGTCAAGACACAAATAAAAATATGACCGGAGAGGACTCCCACCCCACAAAACACGCTTTGAGCTCAGGGATATGGCTCCTCTCCGGTTATCTTTTAACGAAATATCTCAAAACAAACCTGTTAGATCAAAACATCAGCACCCAACCCAAGGTCTTACCTGTTAACCGCATCCTTAAGCGCCTTGCCGGCCCTGAAGACCGGGGCCTTTTTCTCGGGAATCTTTATGGTCTTGGTCGGATCCTGGGGATTACGCCCCTCCCTGGCTGCCCGGGTCTGCACCTCAAAGGTACCAAAACCCACCAGCTGGACCTTTTCCCCCTTTGCTAGGGCCTCCTGAATCACATTGAAGATGGCATCTACCGTCTCCGCCGCCTTCTTCTTGGTAAGATCCTCCACGCTCTTGACCAGTTCATTAACTAAATCCGCCTTGGTCAACACAATTCACCTCCAAGATAAAGTCCCCCCGCCGTAGGCCAGGGGAAACAGAAAAAGCTTCGATCAATTATGATGCTCCAACGCTTATCCGGTCAAGTTACCGCTCAGATTGATCTTCCTTATTCCTAAACCAAATTCTCACCGGAGTCCCCTCAAAGTCACCCATAGATCTTATGAGCTTCTCCATCCTCCTTGTAAAAGACCTATCGGCCAGCTCCCTATGGTTCACAAAGAAGATGAACGTAGGTGGAGCCATGTCCGCCTGGGTTACATAGTATATCTTAAGGTACCTTCCCTTGCCATCACTTGGCATCCTCTCAAACTGGAGGGTATCCCGGAGAAGTTTATTTAGATCCGCCGTCTTGAGCCTTCTTAGCCGGTTGGCATGGGCCTTGGCTATCAGCTCAGGTACCTTCTGTATTCCTCTGCCGGTCTTGGCGGATAAGAATACCATTGGAGCATAAGACAAGGTGGGGAGCTCATCCCTTATACGATCCCTTATACGATCCCCAAGATCATTGGACGGGGTAAGAAGGTCCCACTTGTTGACCCCAATAACCAAACCCTTCCCCCGTTCCTCAACGTGAAGCATCAGCCTCTTGTCCTGCTCGGTAAGCATCTCTGAAGCGTCCATCAGAAGCAAAGCCACATGGGACCTGTCTATGGCCTTTAATGTCCTTACCACGGAATAATACTCCAACGAGTCATCAACCCGGCTCTTTCTCCTAAGCCCAGCGGTATCCATTATCCTGAACTTCAACTGATTCCATTGAAAGTCCACATCCACCGTATCCCTCGTGGTGCCAGGCAAAGGGCTTACTACCGCCCTTTCCTCCCCTATGAGACGGTTGAACAAGGACGACTTACCTACGTTAGGGCGGCCCACTATGGAAAACTTTATGGAATCCTCGTCCTCCTCTGCAAGGTCATCTTCGGGAAGAGAGGACGCCACCGCATCCAACAGGTCACCCATATTTATTCCGTGCTCAACGCTTATCCCCATAACAATAGGAAATCCCAAAGAATAAGCATCCAAGACGTTCTCTTCCCTCTTGGGATTGTCTATCTTGTTCATCGCCACCACCACCGGTTTAGAAGACCTCCGCAACATCTCTGCTATGGCTTCGTCGCCGGCAGTCACCCCCTCCTTACCGTCCAGGAGGAATATGACCACATCACACTCCTTAAGGGCAATCTCCACCTGACGTCTTATGGCGTCCTGAAAGGGATGTGGAGAAGCAGGTTCGATGCCACCCGTATCAACAAGATAAAACCTCTTGCCGTCCCACTCGGTCTCCGCATACAGCCTGTCCCTGGTAACACCCGGGATGTCCTCAACTATGGCCAGCTTTTTGCCTATAAGGCGATTAAAAAGGGACGACTTTCCCACGTTCGGCCGCCCCACTATAGCCACCACGGACAAAGAGATCACCTCCTCATATCCCAAACTAAACCTCAAATTCTAAGGCTACAAAAGCATACAAAACACAAAAATACTAAAGCCATACTAGGGGCTAATCGTTAAATACCCAAACCGCAGGCAACTTTGATGTGAGCCTTGCAGGTGGAGGAAGAAGGGATAGGACGGTCTCCACATCCGCATCCCTGGACAGCGTTACCATAAAACCTTCGGGATCCTCATCAAAGCCAATTACTCCCCCGGAGGACTCAAGCCTCTCAAGGGCAACCCGGGAGGCCTCTAGCGACGAAAGATCCACCTTGATCTTTACGACCTTGGAAAAAGGCGGCATCCGAAGGGCCAAACGCTCCTTGATCTCCCATTCCCAAAAGCGCCTCCAGCCAGATCTCAAAAACCGCCTCCAACCGCGGGCAGGACGAAGGGTCTGAACCAACAGCGTCCTTCCCTCCGGGGATTTGCCCCTCCAGAGGGATTCCCACATGATAGCAAGTGCCCGGAAATCCCTGTCGTAACCGGCCTTTGAAAAACCCTCCGCATCGGCTTCTAGCCAGGCAGCCAACTTCACATCCCACAGATCGCAAAGCGATAGCACCGATCTGGTGCCAATCGCAAGAAAAGGTGGTTCCACCCTCCTGATCAGGTCCTTAAGGCTGGATTGCGGCATATCACCGTCTACGTATAGTATCCGGTAGTCCCGAAACCTTCGCTGCGCCTCGTCCAAAACCGCCTGGAGCCCCACCCTTCCCATCTCAAAAAAGGGCCCCCCGCAAACAGGGCAGCGCTCCGGTGATTTCCTACGATCTTTGCAAGAAGGACATCTAACCACGCCGGAATCCGCATCAAGCCCCATAGGAGTTCCGCAAGCTGTGCACCTTATATCCTCCCCGCAGTCCAGGCATACAAGATATCCCGCATAGCCCTTTCTATCAAGGATCCAAAGAGCGGCGCCGCCAGCCCCCAAAACCCTTCTGGTATTGTTTATTAGCGTATAAGACAACAGCCCCCCTACGCCGCTGGATCTGTTGGGTTTGACCAGAACCACCCTCCTGGCCGCCGTCAGATCCCCTTCCGGCCTTTTAGCACACCGAAGAAAAACCTTTGAGGAGGGGAATCTTGAACCCAAAGCCAGCTGCACACCGGCCACCCTGCACCTCTCCACCACCATCGCCCTGATTGAAAAAGTAGGATAGGAGACAGGAACCCACGCATCGGAGCTCTCATCGTCCAGAAAGACCCGCCATCCAGGAGGCAAAGGCAAGAAGGCAGCCCCGTGGGACCCAACCAAAACATCTACATCGCCGCTAAGCACCTTCTGATAGGCCTTACGTTGGGCAGACACAGATGCGGGCCACTCCAGAACCCTAAGGCCCTCTCCCCTCAAAATCTCCCCATAAAGAGCCGCCGACTGACGTTGCGGGAAGAGGGCCAGAAGGTTGGGGGCAAACATGCGGGCCACCTCACATATCCTGTCATGGTCAGAGGGAGAAAGTACGTGCTCCATCTGGAGCTTACGGTCCTCCCGGATCTCCAGCGATGGAAGGGATAGAGAAACGACGGGCTTTTCCTGATAAAACCATCGGGGAGCCACAAGCTCCAAGGTCTTCCCCATGGGAACTCCAAGCCACTTAAAAGACCATCCGACTAGGTACCAGAGATCCTTGGGCAGCGGATCACCTAAAACCTTAGATATGGATCTAATCTTTCCAACCGGAGATTCCGCACAAGGTCCCGTAACAACCCCAAAGGCATCCCTTCTCCCGAGCGGCACTTTAACAGGGACACCCTCGTCCAAAGGCCCTCCCCAAAGGTAAGACAGAGGCCCCCGCCAAGGACCTGCTATCAGGACCCCCAGCATACCCACTAACCTACTTGGCCCCCTCCATCATAGCCGCCACCCGATCAAGGATAAGGTGGGACACATCCTCTTTGGTCCCGGAAAACTCAAATCGCCCACCAGCCCTGTCCAACATGACGACCCGGTTGGTATCAACCCCAAAGCCGGAACCTTCCTCCGTAACGTCATTGGCCACGATGGCATCCAGCCCCTTGGATCTCATCTTTTTAAGGGCGTTCTCGTCCAGGTTGTCCGTCTCGGCGGCAAAGCCGACCAGGATCTGAGACTCCCGCTTCCCTTCACCCAACCTTGCAGCAATATCCGGATTGCTTACTAGGTCCAAGGTAAGCTTTCCACGCCCCTCCCTCTTTATCTTCGATGAACTGGGGGCTGCAGCCCGATAGTCACCCACCGCGGCAGCCTTTATCACCACATCCGCGCTTCGGTTCTCCAGGCATCTTAAGAGCATGTCCTCGGCGGATATCACGGGGATAACCTTAGCCCCCGGAACATCCACCGACACCCCGGGGCCACAGATCAACGTGACATCTCCTCCCCGATACCATGCAGCCCTGGCCAGTTCAACTCCCATCTTACCGGAGCTGGGATTGCTTATGAACCTGACGGGATCTATAAACTCCCAAGTAGGCCCGGCGGTTATGAGGAAAGACCTGCCCCGGAAGGATTTATCCGGGCAAAGGGCCCGCCACGTGTGTTCCACCAAAACCCCCGTGGAGGGGAGACGTCCCTTGCCCTCGTAACCGCATGCAAGGGCCCCCTCCTCTGGCGGTATAACCTCATACCCCCACTGGGCACAGGTTAGAAGGTTTCGCTGGGTAGCTTTGTGCTCCCACATGTGCACGTTCATGGCCGGGAAGATCAAAACCGGACACCGGACCGCCAAAAGGGCCGCCCCTAACAGGGTATCCGAAGCGCCAGCGGCGGCAATGCTGAGCACGTTAGCCGTGCAAGGGGCTATTACAAAAACCTCCGCCCAATCCGCCAAGCTTATGTGGGGAATCTGATAACCCCTTGAGGGGTCAAGAAAGTCTTCCTCCAACCAGCAACGCCGGCCCGTCAATGTGGATACGACCAGAGGGCTTACGAAGGCCTCCGCCCCTTTGGTTAAGATGACCTCCAACTCGCAATCCAGCCTGCGGAGATGCCTTATGTAATCCAATATCTTATAGGCGGATATGCCGCCGGACACCCCCACAAGGACACGGCGTCCCCTCTTCCAAGCGGGCAATTTACCTGGCCTCCTTAAGGCTGGCATCCGGTTGAGGATCTACCCCATAGGAGAGCACTACATCTCCACGGCTGATCTCATCTATAGCCCTAGAGATGTACTTCTCATCATCTCCAAGACGCCCCTTCCTCTCGCTGAGCTGCCTCGCCCTAGCCGCCACAACCAGTGCCAAAACGTACTTATTGGGTATCTTTCTCTCCCTGCATATCCTATCGATATCACAGAATATCACAGGTCAACACCTCCCATTGGATTTCCTATGGCTATCTATTATCCTTACCAAGTCCTCTGCGGCGTCATCGACTCGGTCATTAACCACCCTGTACTGATACTCCCCGGCATGGGAAAGCTCATCCAATGCGTTTTTAAGACGCAAGGACATCTCACCCTCCCCTTCGGTTCCTCGCCCCTGAAGACGATGCTCCAATTCCTCAACGGATGGGGGTTCCACAAAGATGGTTACCGCATCCGGCATCCTTTGCTTCACCTGTTTGGCTCCTTGGACATCAATCTCAAGCACCACATCCCTGCCCTGTGCGAGCATCCGCTCAATATCGTCCGCACTAGTGCCATAGTATTTGCCATGCACGTAGGCCCACTCCAGGAAAACCCCTTCGTCTATCATACGCTTAAACTCTTCTTCCGACACAAACCTATACTCCACTCCATCCGTCTCCCCGGGTCTTGGGGATCTGGTGGTGTAGGATACCGAATAAAAGAGTCCCGGCAACCTGTCAAAAAGGATCTTACGAAGCGTACCTTTCCCAGCGCCGCTGGGACCGGATATAACGAAGAGGGTCCCCCTTCGGGAATTACTACTCTCCATCCTCTGTCGCCCCTTCCGCTGAAAATCGATTGGAAAGCGTCTCAGGCTGAAGAGCAGAGAGTATCACGTGACCACTGTCCATGACAAGTATTGCCCTGGTCTTTCTGCCCTGGGTGGCATCAACAAGACGGCCCTCCCGCTGGGCTTCGTCCTTTAATCTCTTTATAGGCGCAGAAGCTGGGCTGATTATCGCAATTATCCTGTCCACAGAAACCATGTTCCCAAAACCCACGTGCAACATCCTCATGATCCTCACTCCAGATTTTGAATCTGCTCCCGCACCATCTCCAGGGCAACCTTAGCGTCAACCACCATGGCCCTAAGCTCCGCGTCATTGACCTTGGATCCTATGGTGTTGGTCTCCCTGTTAAGCTCCTGAACTATAAAATCCAAACGCTTTCCACAAGGGCCATCCTTGGTTCCAACCTGGCGAAACTGAATGAGATGGGATCGTATCCTTAAGATCTCCTCCTCCACATCCCATCTGTCCGCCATCAAAACCAATTCCTGAGCCCAGCGGGACTCATCTAGCTTAAGATCCATATCCTTCAACACCGCAGACACTCGCTCCTTAGCCTGGCTGAACGCCAGTTCTCTGGCACTACTCCACGCGGAGCTTAGACGATCTATGATGTTCTCATAGATGGAGAGCCTGCCCAGAACCTCCCGCCAGAGGAAATCCCCCTCGGATCTGCGGCTGCCATTCCAATCCTCAACAGCCCTGTCTAGCAAGTCGGCAAAGATCCCCTCCAACGAATCTTCATCCATTGCGATGGACCTTCCATCAAGAACTCCGCTTACTCCCAGTAGATCCCCAAGCTCTACCGGAGGAGCCCCAACAGCAGATGCTACCGACGAAACATCCCTGTAGAGGGCCTCAAGAAAATCCCGGTTTACCATGCCAACTCCACATCGCCCACCCCATAGAACATCCAACCGGCAGTTAACCTTACCTCGCGAGAAAGCGCTTCTTATCCTTCTATGAAACCAAGGCTCCCACCATGTGAGCTCTCTAGGCAGCTTCACGGTTATCTCCTGATATCGATGGTTGACACTGGTTATCCCAAGGGTCATGGTTCCCCAGTCACCCTCCACTTTGGCGGTACCATAACCGGTCATGCTGAACAAAAGCCATTCCCCCCCTACACGAGAAAAGCCCCACTAAAGCGCTAAATGCAACGCCGTAAACCCTCTATAAACGGGAGGGGCTTGGGATCGGATTCAAATGACATCGGAAAGCCACGCCAAAAACTCTTGTATTCCCTGGCCGGTTAGGGCGCTTACCGGGAAAACAGGAAATCCCCTAGCCTTAACAGCGCTGAGAATCTCAAATCCTTCGCCGTCTGAATCCCATATATCCCTCTTGTTAAGCAGCACCAGCCTCCTGACGTTACCGGCTCCTATCTGATCCAACACTTCTTCTATCACATCAAGGTGGTTTATCGCCTCAGGAGAAGCCCCGTCTATCACCATAGCCACCATATCTGCAAGGGCGACCTCCTCCAGGGTAGCTCGAAACGCCGCCACAAGCTCCACAGGGAGTTTCCTTATGAATCCAACGGTATCGGAGAATATCACCACCCTGTGGTCGTCAAGACGAACCCCCCTGGTAAGGGTATCAAGGGTGGCAAACAACTTATCCGCCCCCTTCACATCCACATCTCCTGATAACTTGGATAGAAGGGTGGTCTTCCCGCTATTTGTATAACCAACCAGGGCAACGGTCTTTATGCCGAGCCTCTCCCTACGCTCTCTCTGGGCGGAGCGTCTCCGGCGCAGTTCATCTAGTTTGGCCTCCACAGCCCTGGCACGGCGAACTATCTTACGCCGGTGCCGCTCAAACTCGGTTTCGCCGGGGCCCCTGGTCCCTATGCCGCCCCCTGCCCTGGACATCTGAAATCCCAGGCCCTTGAGGTAAGGGATCTCATGCTTCATCGCCGCCAACTGAACTTGAAGCTTAGCTTCCGCAGTATGGGCCCTGGATTCAAATATCTTCATTATAAGATAAGGCCTATCCCAAACCTCCAACTTAAGCAAATCAGCCAAAGTTCTCCTCTGAGTCGGGGTAAGCTGACCATCCACAACCACCAAACGGAAACCGCCTTCCGCCGCCGCACCGGCCACCTTAAGGCAGAAACCGGAGCCTATGTAGCTGGAAGGATCTGGACACCGCCGCTTCTGAACCATCCGGCGGAACCTTCTGTAACCCAAGTTGGCCAGCAGGGCCTCTGTCTCTTCGATGGAAGCCTCGTCGGTTGGGTCTATGGACACTACTATGGCTCCGTCTTCCATCATAAATCCCGTTCCAACTCCCTAAACGACGCCTCTAATGCCGAAAGCAGCCCTCCCCTGGCTTCCCTGCCGTTACCGTGAGCATTCAAGAAAGGCTCGGGACTTATTATGTCGCCGAAGCTCAACGTTATATCCCCGCGCCTTGGCATCTTAGCACCCTTGGGAAAGGCTTCAAAAGTTCCTCTTACAAAGACAGGCAAAATAGGCACATTGGCCTTCAAGCTCAAGAAGGCCACCCCCTCCTCAAGGGGTTGAAGCCTTCCATCCATAGAGCGGGTGCCCTCCGGGAAGATCAAAAGGCTGCGCCCATCCCTCAGTATCTTCAGCATAAGCCGCATCACGCCGCCCGCTCCCTGGGCGTCCTCTCTTCTTACGGGACAAGCTCCAAGATGCGTCAACATCCATCCCATAAAGGGGCTTCGAAAGAGCTCCTCCTTAGCCAGATAACAAAGGTCTCCAGGGAAGAAGGATCCTACTAAAGGTGGATCCAGGTGGCTACAATGGTTAGAAGCCACTATCAAGGGGGAGGGCAGAGAACGCCCCTTCAATCCCTTCACATGTACCCTAAAATACAACGAGAGGGCCCCGCGAAAGAGGCCCTTCACTAGGCAGTAAAGGAAACGGCTCTGCTTAAGCTCTCTCACCAAGCCTCAACCTCACCTCTTTTTCAAGGACTTCTACCACCTGTTCCAAGGACAAACCGGTAGTGTCCAGAAGAAACGCGCCTGGATCCATCTGAAGCGGAGAACACTCCCTTTGGGTATCCAACCTGTCCCGCTCCATCACTTGCCTTAGGACCTCATCATAGTCGGATTCAACCCCAGAGGATAGCCTTTGCAGATGCCTCCTCCTGGCCCTTTCCTCCGGAGAGGCGGTCAAAAATATCTTCACATCCGCATCGGGGAACACGACCGACCCCATATCCCGCCCCTCTGCAACCACACCACACCTAGCCTGATCCCTCTGGAAACCAAGAAGAGCACGCCTAACCGAGGGGATGGCAGCATAGCTTGACACCACCGAGTCAACCTCAGGGGCTCTTATCTCCTCCGTGACATCGCATCCACAAAGGAGCACCCTGCCCTCCCGCATCTCCACTGCCACACCCTCCAAGGCTCTGCGAAGTTCATCGCTGTCCTCCGGGGGTATGCCCCGCTGACGCATGTACAAAGCCACAGCCCTGTAGATGGCGCCGGTATCCAGATGAGGAAGCCCAAGAGCCCGAGCCAGCATCTTGGCCACCGTGCTCTTCCCAGAACCAGCGGGACCATCTAGCACCACCACGGGACCCCTACGGTTCATTCCATGGCCTCCATGGAGAGCTCCTCGTCCACCTGGGCCATAAGATCAACCAGCTCAGACATCAATGGCTCAACGTCGGATGAAAGACCAAGCCGCTCCAAGCTTTCAGGCCATACGCTATACTGAAGACCATCGGCCCCCAAGCCGGCCCCCAACATAAGGCACAGCGCATTGGCCACGTGTACCACGTCAAGGAACTTACGGTGCTCCAAGTACTCGTCTGGCAGCTCCCAGGGCGAATGGTGATATCTGGCAGCCAACATGTAACGCTCGGGCAGGTTCCACTGCTCCATTATAAGGCCACCAACCTGGGCATGATCAAACCCCAAGACCTGGCGCTCCGCGTCCATGAACGGCATTTTGTCTTCCTCTACCAGCTTAACTATTATGCTGTACCCAAAGCGCACGTAATCATTGAGCACTATTTTACCGATGTCGTGCACCATACCCGCCACATAAGCTTCCTCATCGTCCACATCCTTAAAACGCTTGGCTATATGGCGGGCAGAGAACGCTACGCTCAAGGAGTGCTTCCATAGCTCACCCCGGTCAAGGGCATAACCGGTGAAAGCCCCATCCATGAACTTGTAAACCGATGCGGCAAGCACAATACTCTTAACTGTTTTAAAACCCAGCAATGCGATTGCCTCCGAAACACTGGTTATCCTTCGGGGCAAACCATAGTAAGCGGAGTTAGCCAACCGCAGTATTCTGAGCACCAAACCCTCATCCTTGGCAAGCTTATCCGCCACATCCTGGGCATTGCTCTTAGGATCATCAAGCTTCTTGAGGGTATCTATGACAAACTGGGGCAAAGAAGGTATATCGCTGACACGCTTAAGCACACGCCTTTGTATCAGGTCACGGGTACGATCATCAAGCCCTTGCATATAACCCCTCCTAATAACATCAGGGTAAAAACTTCCTCCACAACCCCTATGCTATACCATACCACCCACAGTGATATGATGCCACATGTCATCCTTTGAGAAAAGGGCAAAGTCGTCGTAGGGAAGATGTCTAAGTTCCATTTTACCTATCTTTCTACGCAGAAGAAGCTTAACTCTAAGCCCCAAAGAGGCAACCATCCGTCGTATCTCTCTCTTCTTACCCTCCTGGAGCTCAACCCTAATCTTATTCGATCCGATCCTGTCCACGAGGACTGGCTTAAGTAATTCCCCTTCGGACCATACTCCACGCCTGAGTCTATCTAACATATCAAGACGAATCTCTCCGTCCAGCTCCACTTCATAGGTTTTAATTATACCCCTACTTGGATGCAACAGGGAGTCACAAAAATCACCGTCGTTGGTTAGGATCAAAAGCCCCTGGCTATCCTTGTCAAGCCGGCCCACCGGGAAGGGGGCAAGACGGCGAACGCGGAAGGGGAGCAAATCCAAGACCGTCTTGTATCTAGGATCCCTCACCGCACAGACCACCCCCACCGGCTTGTTCATGACAAGATAAATGGACTCCAGCGGCCTTACCACCTTGGAGTCCACCATCACAAGGTCCCCTTGCTGAACTTTGAAGGAAAGATCTTCCACCATCTCGCCGTTTACAGATACCCGATGACTCAGGATGAGAGCTTCAACGTTTCTCCTGGAGCCCAAGCCACATCTTGCAAGATATTGGTTAATTCTCAACCACATCTCCCCCTGTCCAGCAAGAGTGGCCCTCCTCTATTGCTCCTACCTCCTCCATCAGGTCCTCCAGGGACGGAAGATCCGAAAGGGATGACAACCCGAATAAATCCATGAAACGGGAAGTAGTCCTGTAAAGCAACGGATTACCAGGACTCTTCTTGCGGCCCCCTATCCGTATCAAACCGTGCTTTAGAAGGGTGTCCAAAACCCGGTCGCACCGAACGCCCCTTATCTCCTCTATCTCCGCCCTGGTTATGGGTTGATGATACGCCACCGCCGCAAGGGTCTCCAGCGCCGCCCTGCTTAACCGCACCCGTTGGCTCTGAGAGACGTCCCTAAACGTAGCCACCACCTCTGCCAGGTCGCCGGCGGTGACCATCTGCCATCCTTCCGCCACGGATATGAGATCCAAACCGGAGCATCCCTCGTATCGGGCTTTCAATCTGCCTAGGGATTCTATGACCTCCCTGGGAGAAACCCAAAAAAACGAAGCGAGCTCACGCTCATCACCCGGGGCAGCGGACACGAACAGTACCGCCTCTACCTTCCTATCCAGGTCCACCAGCGACCCTTGGTCATGGAGCTGAGAAGACGATGTCATCAAACGGTTCCTCCTGAAGAAGCCTTATCCTACCCAAGCGACACAGCTCAAGCAACGCCAGTATGGAGGCTATCAGCATTCCCCTGGGAGCTCCACTACCCATAAGCTGTCTCAACGATATCGGCCCACCAGCGACCCGCCTCTCTATAACCTCCATGATCTCCTCCACACTGTACTCACAAACCTTTGTGTCCTCTATATCCTCGCCGTAACCGTCCCAGAGGTCCTGATCATGATCCCTTCTATCCACCAAGGACCACCATACCCTACCTAGGGCAAAAAGGTCCCCCGCTTCAAACAGCAGGGGGCCCTCCTCCGCCTGCCTTACGAAAAACCTCTCACGCCATATTTGCCGCTCTTCCAGCCAAATTGCAGCTTTTCTTATAGGCCTGTACCTTTCAAGGGATGTGCGAAGCACTCCCTCCGGATCCAGGCCTCCATCTAACCCCAAAGGATCTTCCTCCAAAGGCTCGACGGAGGGGAAAAGCCTTCTTACTTTGGTTAGAACCATACGACTCGCGAAAGAGAAGAACTCAGCTATTTCCCTAAGGCTAACTCCCTCTTGAGACATCAAGAACTCCACATACCTGCCCAGCAGATCCACCAGAGATATCCGCGCCACGTCCAGCTTGCCCCTTTCCACAAGCTGACACAGGAGATCCAAAGGGCCGGAAAACCCCTCAAGGGTTACACTGAGGTTGCCGTCATCAGATAGGTTAACGGAGCATCCCAATTGCCTTGTACACTTCCTCCATGGTCTGTTGTGCCACTAGCTTAGCCTTCATCGCACCCTCTCGAATTATGTCATCCAGCAGGCTTGGGTCTCCTTCCAACGACCTCCTGCGAGCATGAATCGGCGCCATGGCCACCTCCACATGGCGGAAGAGCTTGCGCTTACAGTCTACACACCCTATGCCAGCGGTTCGACACCCATGGGCAAGCTCATCCATCTCCTCCCAGTCCTTGTTGAAAAACCGATGCAGATCCCATACAGGACACTTATCGGGATCCCCAGGATCGGTCCTCTTGTACCTGGCCGGATCGGTCATCATTGTGCGAAGTTTATCCCAAAGAACGCTCAGATCATCCGCTATGTTGAGGGCGTTGCCATATGACTTACTCATCTTGCGCCCATCCGTTCCAGGTATCTTTGGAGTGGTGGTATGAAGCGCCTGGGGTTCAGGGAATACCTCCCCAAAATAGTAGTTAAAACGCCTTGCTATCTCCCTGCTCAGCTCCAAGTGGGCGGACTGATCCTCCCCCACAGGAACTTTAACCGCCTTATAAAGAAGTATGTCCGCCGCCATGAGGACCGGGTACCCTAAGAAGGCATAGGTGGAGAGATCCTTGTTTTGAAGGTTAAGTATCTGATCCTTATATGTGGGATTCCTCTCCAACCACCCCAACGGGGTCACCATAGAAAGCGCAAGGCTTAGTTCCGCATGTTCCTTAACGTGAGACTGAACAAATATAGAACATTTCGAAGGGTCAAGTCCCACCGCAAGCCAATCCAACAGTATCTCCCTGCAGTTGTCCATCAGCATGCTGCTGTCCGCATAATCAGACATGAGGGCATGCCAATCCACCACACAGTAGTAACACTCATGGGAATCCTGCAGGTTAACCCAATTGGTCAAGGCCCCCGCCATGTGTCCCAAATGTAGCTTACCGGTAGGCCTCATGCCACTAAAAACCCTGTCCGCCATGTAAGGTCACCCCTTCTCACAAGCCCCCAAGAACAAGAGGCGTTATCTTTTGAGCCGTCATAAAAACTATACCAATTGTGCCACAACCTCACCTCGGGGAGCCAACAACACCTCAACTCCAAGCCCGCGGACAAGGTTGCCCAAGGCCTCCATAGTGGCCCACTCCATCTCCCCATGGTCCACCACGCCTAAGGCAAGCCCCGATGCTACGGCATCCCGAACCGAATGATATTTAACATCTGCGGTTATAAACAACTCAGCACCGGCTTCCAAGGCCAAGGGCCACATGTCCCCTCCGGAACCGGCACATATAGCCACTCGGCTTACGGAATCACAAGAGCCCTCAAGCCTTGCCCAACTAAGCCCCCAAAGGGCCTTGGCCCTAGACAGGATCTTAAGCGAGCTGCTACGATCAACGTCCCCTGCCACCCCTAGGCCCCAATCTCCCCTAGGCTCCAACGGAACCATCCCCGAAAGCCCCAGGGCATTGCCCAGCACGACGCTGGCCCCCGACGGGGCCACATCCCAATTTGTGTGGCAGGCATACAAAGACACCCCAAGCCGTAAGGCTTCGATAATGGGTAAGCCAACCACATCATCCACAACCCGCCTCATGGGGTTGAAAACGGGGGGATGGTGAACCACCAACAGGGAGCAATGGTTTTCCGCCGCCCAGCGAATCGAGCCAATATCCGCGTCCAAGGAGATAGCCACCCGGTCAAACCAAGACGAGCCACTACCTACCACAAGACCACAGTTGTCCCAATCATAAGCCCAACGGAACGGCAAAACCTCTTCCAGTAACGCCGCAAACTCAGACACCCTCATGACACCACCGCCCCAAGCGCATAAAACCGCTTCTTTCTAAGCTAAGGATATAGAAAAAGCCGCCCTTAGGCGGCTTTCGATAGGCTGGTGGGCCCACCTGGACTCGAACCAGGAACCTTCCGGTTATGAGCCGGTGGCTCTAACCCGTTGAGCTATGGGCCCATTTCAGAGGATCGATCCCCCTAGTCAACCTTAATGCAGCTGACCGGACAACTGTCCACCGCCTCTTGGACGCAAGGAGAACCGTCGGGCTTAACCACCTTGGCCTTGCCTACCGCGTCATCAAGGGCGAACACATCCGGGCAGATCTGAGCGCACACGCCACAGCCTATGCACTCATCCTCCTCAATCCGGACGATCATGAGGGGGTCACCTCCTCCCGAGGAAGCATTCTACCCCATGATCACGGATACGTCAAATGGGGTTGCAGATTTTTTTACTCCAGACCCTGGGATCCTTCTGATCATCAATGTCATCGGTTAACGCTTATCTTCAACGAATCACCGGCTCCGGATACGGTAAGCAGCGCGTTGTAGCTTGGCACCGCCTTTTTGGCCGGTTCTTCGGAGGCTATGAAGACCCCCACCCCCACAACCTCGGAGCCAAACTCCCTGGCCATTTGAAGCATACCCCACACTGTGCTGCCTCCCCGCATGAAATCATCGATCACAAGCACCCTCTTGCTCCTGCCAAGCTGCCTTGTCCCCATATACATGGTCCTCACGTCTCCTGCTCCGGTGGGGAAATGAACCGCCACGGCGGGCCCATCGCTAGGCCTATTCCTGAACCTGCAAATTGACAGTGGGACCCCCAGCGCATGGGCAGCAAACATGGCAATGGGTATGCCCTTTACCTCTGATGTCATTATTGTATCCGGCTTAAGGCTTGAAAAATTAGATGCCATGATAAGGCCCAGCATGGATGCCACTCTGGGATCAAATATCAAATCCGTGTAGTAAACAAAACCTCCAGGTAGAACCCGCTCTGGCTGGGAAAGGGTCTGTGCAATTTGCCCAAGCCATTTACGCCGTAACTCATCCCCAACCCTAGGGACAAAGTACGCCCCCCCGCTCCTGCCTCTGTCGACATCCACGCCACCAAGCATCTCCTCCGAAAAAGCTCTGTGGATTATCTCCATGTCATCGCTTATCACCGTCTTAGACACTTCGAAATCCTGAGCTAAATCGGTAAGGGAAAGATGCCTCGACGGGCCCAACATGAAACGGGAAGCTATCCTCACTAACCTCTCGGTCCTCTGCCCCTTCATTAAAAAACCTCCACCCGCATAAGACTTTTAACGAAATCAAAGGCACCCAGCACCCTGTAAGCTTTGGCCAAGCCCTCCTGATCCTTGAATAAGCCAAAGAAGCCGCTGCCGCTTCCACAAAGCCCCCACGCAAGAGCTCCAGATGCCTCAACTACGCCCCATATTTTAATATATTCTCCCCTTATTTTCTCAGAAACAATCAAAAAATCGTTAGGCAAAATGCCGACGACCCTTCCCCCTTCAATGGCGCTCAGCACATCCAAGAAGTCGTCCCTCTCAGGCAAGGGCTTCGCTTGGGGCCTTATCTGGTCTAACATTCGATAGGCCACCGATGTGGACATGGGCCACACGGGGAAACCCACTAGGCATTCAAGGTGCATAACACGGCCTTCCACCGGGGAAAGGGCTTCTCCCCGCCCTTCCGCCCAAGCCAGATTCATCTCAGAAGCAAGAAACGGGACATCGCTTCCAAGCTTAGCCGCCATGGACATATCAACCGGCCTACCTAGCAAGCCAAAGGCCCAACGCAAGAAAGCCCCAGCGTTCCCGCTGCCTGCACCAACACCACCGCCCACAGGCAGGGCTTTGAAGCACTCTACCTCCACTTGAGGCACACCAAGCCCCGCCCCATAAACCATAGCAGCCGCTCGTTCCACTATGTGTTCCCCGTAAAATGGATCGCCACGATGAAACAGCCTAAAACGATCGGAGGACCTCAGTTTAAGAAACTCCGGGGATCTCAGCTTCAAAAAAAGGGTCCTCACCGGATGATAGCCATCCCTCCCAGGAGAGCCCACCCAAAGACACAGGTTAACTTTCATGCTGCAGGGAACCACATACTCCAAGGCCATCTCCTCCTAGCAAATAGCAAAAGGGAAGCGCCCCGGCCTTTTTCGCTTCCTGCGAAGGCGGGGCGCCTCAAAGGATTTTCTCTTTTCCCGACGTGCTGCCCGTCATAAAAATACCCTTAAGCCAACCTCTCATGACCAGGCAGAAGCTCCAGTATTACCTCCCTCGTGAGCACGTCCGCATAGCTAAACGACACCGTGCTCCGTTGGGATTCAACGTAGAGGGTGAATAGAGACGGGTAAATCTCCGTTATTACCCCCTCCCGCTCCTCCACCTTCCGCCTGCCATTCATCGAGCGGTAAGAGACCCTTGACCCCCTGTGCTGCTTAACCAGCTCCCTTATATGCTCAAGAGATCTTGCCATGGGCCACACTCCCAGTTATAAGATTTTTAGAATATTACACCCAAAGCTGATCTTTTTCAAGGGCTTTTAAGCAAAAGCAAGGGGTAAGCAGGGCTGCAGGTCCACTAACCGGCAGGACGCTTCAAAAGGACCCTCTTGTCCTGAACCCTCCTTGTTACGCCAATGGAATCCATGTGCTCCAACATGGGCATCACGTACTTTCTGCTAAGCCCCAGCTTATCCCTCACCGATGCCACGGTGATCTCCTCCATCTGGGCTAAGGTCTCCCACAGGGATCTTTGTAACTTGCTCGAAAAAAACAGCTCCCCGGGCAGAATAACCCCAACTCCCTCATCCCTGGCGAGGGATATAATCCTCTTGAAGGCACTATCATCAACGGCAAGATGCTTCTTTATTTCCACAAGATCCGGAAGCATGTAACCCCTCTCATCAAGAAAGCACTTGAGCCTTTCCAGCGCTTCTGCCACTGCACCGACATCCCTGACAAAGGACGGATGGCTAACCCTCCCATCCTCCAACACGACCATCCCTTGTTCCCGCTTGCTCTCCAGCCAAACCCTAAGGATCTTTTGATCCAACCCCATGGACCTTCCCAATTCATCCATCGGCATGCCCTTCTCCAGGGGATTAGCGGCATGGAACCGCTCCAAAGTTTCCGTCATAAGACGCGATATCTCCGCATCCTTCCTGGCTTCCAAGACATATCCCCCGCCATGGGATCCCACGAACACCCACAACCCCGCGGAAGCTCCCTCCCATACCACCCTATCCAGGGAAGCCAAGCTAAGGTTTCGCTTTATTTCCGAGGGGGATGCCACGTGTCGGTATTCAAGGTACCGGCAAACCTTCTCCACCGGAGACGCGGCGTTCTTAAGACCCGTCAACAGATTGGACATAGCCTCCCTGCGGGACCGGCTCTTTACCCCCTCCGCGTAAGGCAGGATAACCTCCCCTCCCCCTATGGTTCTAAGGGGGCTGTAGAACCTAACGATGAAGCGCTGGGATCCCATGGCGGCCACCGGCTCTTCCAGAATCAGCAGTGCTGGCCCCTCGCTGGAAGGCTCTAGGCTTGTACCATTAAGAAGGGCAACCCTTGCCATGACCTCAGCTGTACCAAGGTGCAGCCTAAGACGCTGCCAATGCCTTACAGGCTCCACCGCTGAACCCAAAACCTTGAGCCAAACGCCAAGCCTTTGGGTTGGCATACATGAACCCTTAGCGGTAAGCACATCTCCCCTTTGAAGCTGATCCACCCCCACCCCAGGGATGTTCACGGCGCTGCGCTGCCCCGCCACGGCCTCCCTAACCTTCTGGCCGTGAACCTGCACGGACCTCACCTTGGAGGACAGACCGGAGGGAACTACGGTGACCTCATCTCCCTCTCGAATGGAGCCGTTATATATGGTCCCAGTTACCACAGTACCAAATCCAGGCACTGAAAAAGCCCTGTCTATAGGCAGAAAAAGCTCTCCGTCTCTACTCCTTACGGGGGATGCCTCCACCAGTCTGCCTATGGCCTCCTTCAGCTCCTCAAGGCCAACACCGGTCACGGCACTGGTCCTGACCAACGGAGAACCTTCCAGGAATGTCCCACGAAAAGCCTCCCTTACCTCCTCCTCCGCCAGGGCCAGAATCTCGGGGTCCACCGCATCGACCTTCGTCATAACCACTATTCCCCGCCGGACCCCTAAAAGCTCCAGGATTTCAAGGTGTTCCCTGGTTTGAGGCATAACCCCTTCGTCCACCGCCACAACCATCATAACCGCATCAACACCGGCTGCTCCGGCCACCATTTGCCGTATGAACTTCTCGTGGCCCGGTACATCCACCACGCTGACCACCCGATCCCCGATGGTCAAAGGAGCAAAGCCAAGCTCTATGGTTATTCCACGCCGCTTTTCCTCAATTAACCTATCACAGTCAACCCCCGTAAGGGCCTTAACTAACGTGGTTTTGCCATGATCTATATGACCTGCGGTGCCTAAAACAAAGGGGTACTCCATCATCTCACCCCCAGCACGTGATCGAACGCCTTCATAAAGAGCGTCTCTTCGCCAACCAAGAGGGTCCTCACGTGCAGGCACGGCATCCCGTCATCCACCCCCAAAACCACAGGAGGAACTGCCTTCCTAAAAAGCCGCTGCACCCTGGAAGCCCCCCCTAGGGACGGAAGGTCAAGCGTCACACCGTACCCCTTAAGGGGGACCGCAGGGAACGCCCCGCCGCCAACCGCGTCCTCCACGGGGATAACCCTTGCACCTCCAGGCATGGACAACTCACCAAGCCTCCTCCTACAGGCAGAAGCAATCCTTTGGGCCCTCCTTTTAAGCCTTTCAGGCCCCTCCATAAGCATAGCCCTGGTGGGTATTTGATCCCCTCTTCCCTGCAGCATCATCCGGAGTATCCCCTCAAAGGCAGCTAGGGTCATCTTATCAACTCGAAAAGCCCTCATGAGGGGATGCTTCTTCAGTCGGTCCGTAAGCTGCCGCCTTCCGGCAATTACTCCTATCTGGGGCCCGCCAAGAAGCTTATCCCCAGAGAAAGTAACCAGGTCCACCCCCTGGTAAAGACACTCTTTAACCGTGGGCTCTCCGGTCAACATCCCGTTATCCAGTGGCTCCAAAAGCCCGCTGCCCAGGTCCTCAACCAGCGTAAGCCCACGGGAAAGTGCAAGCTGGGCCAGCTGTTGTCTGTCCACAGAGCAGTGAAACCCTTCTATTCGGAAGTTGGACGGATGAACCTTCAACAGCACCGAGGTGTTGTCACTTATTGCAGATTCATAGTCTTTTAGGTGGGTTCTATTGGTGGTCCCCACCTCCACCATCTTGGCTCCAGCGAAGGACAGTATCTCAGGTATCCTGAAAGATCCCCCTATTTCCACCAACTCGCCGCGGGACACTATAGCCTCCTTGCCGGACGCCAGCCCCGCAAGACAAAGAAGGACCGCAGCGGCGTTGTTATTGACAACCACTGCACCGTCCGCCCCGGTCAGTTGACATATAAGCCACTCCACATGTTGGTTACGGTGGCCTCTAACTCCTTCCTCAAGGGAGAATTCCAGGGTGCTATATCCCGCCGCCACTTCCTCCACATGCCTTACAACCTCAAGGGGCAACGGGGACCTGCCTAGGTTGGTATGGACCACCACACCAGTTCCGTTTAAAACCCGCCGCAGGCTCCAGCCGGAACGCTGGGCCATTCTAGCCTTTGCTTCCCTGACTATCGATTCCCCATCTATGGAAGATATCTTCCCCTCCCTGATCATCTCGCGGAATTCTCCAATGACCTCGGCGAACACGCTTTTAACCGCGTTTCTTCCAAGCGCCTCCTCCATTGATGGGACCCAGGGAAGGCTCAGGAGCTCTGACATGGAAGGTATCTGCCTCATAAAGGCGTTAAAATCAAACGACACGTTCGACACCACCTCTCATCAGACGTCATAATCCTCCCTATCTGGAAGGTACGCAAGAAGCCACCGGAGCATTATCCGCTGAACCGTCTCAGATTCCATGTGAGGTTCGATCGGATTGCCCTCCAAAATTTCAAAGGGCAAGTATGCCACCATAATGCTGTCGCTGAGCCTTTCCTTCATGGGCTCCTGGATGGAGTCGTCAAAAAGGACGATCCAACCCTGGTCAGCCATCCCTATAAGCCCCCATGAACCACCAGGCGGACCTGGCGGGGATGTATACCATGCCCCCATGGGGAGGTTAAACCCCTTAAGGCTGCGTCCTACCATCATGGCCAAGCTTCCTTGATCAGAAAAGGATCCATAAAGCCTTACCCACCCATCTCCCGATGAAGGGACGTCTCCGAAGAAGGGCAAGACGTCCCTAAGGGACGGTCCTACCTGAGTCTCATAACCCACAAGAGGCAATTCTAAACGTTTATGCACCGCAATGCGCTCAAGGAGACCGTGCAATTTCTCCTCCAGGGAGTCATCGTCCTCCAGCCCTAAGACCAGGTAATCCAATACCAACCACCCCCACCTCTAATCATCCGGAAGGAGCATCCCCCATATACGATTAGCCACCCTAAACCCCCTTGGGGTGAGCCGGTAAACATCTCTCCCACTGAGATCTCTATTGCGTTGAACCAGATCATCCTCCAAGGAAGACAGCACTGCGACCATGGGCTCGTCCTCCGATTCAGGGCGTAACCCCCAAATGGTTCTGAGCCTAAGCACCGCCCTTTCCGCCCTTCTTGATTTGTCCGAAAGGAACTCGCCAAAATCAACCCCCTTGCCGGAGAGGTCGACCAACCGAGCCCATTCCTTGAGATCCGATGCGTTCCGGTACCTAGCCCCTCCTATGCAGCTCCATGCCCCGGGGCCGATGCCCAGGAAGTCCCCTCCGAGCCAATATCTAAGGTTGTGCAAACGAAACGCCCGGTTCAGCGCAAAGTTGGATATCTCGTAGTGGACAAACCCCTTATTGGCAAGGTACCACTGGAGATACCTATAAAAAACATAACCATCCTCACAAAAGTTCAGGTTCATGGAGCTATACGGAGTTCCTTCCTCTATCGACAGCTCATACGCGGACAGGTGCTCCGCCCCGGACCTAACCGCCTCCTTTAAAGTAACGGCAAATCCCTTGATGGTCTGGCAAGGGAGCCGGAACATTATGTCCAGGCTAAGGGACAGCCCATGGCTCAAAACCATATCGCATGCCCTTTTTGCATCTTTGACCGTATGGGGCCTGCCAAGGGCCAAAAGGTCCAAGTCGCAGAAGCTCTGGACCCCAAGGCTCAGCCGGATGGGTATAGGACATAGGTCCGTCCAGGTCCTTAACAGGGAGATGCTCAGGCTTTCCGGGTTTGCCTCAAAGGTAACCTCTTTAAGGTCCGACGGATCGAAAAGACACCACAGGCGTTTCAACACCCTCTCCCAGGCAGGGCAGGAAAGCCTGGAAGGGGTCCCTCCGCCCACGTATAGAGAAAACAGCTTCCTGCCCTTAAGGTGCCTAGCCCAAGATGCCATCTCGTCGCACAGAGCATCTACGTAAAGCTCCTCATCCAAAGGGCCCATGGGAGCGCTGGGGAAGGAACAGTAAAGGCACTTTCTAACGCAGAAGGGCACATGAACGTATAGGGAAAGATCGCCCCCCAGAACCTCCGATTCCACATCCCAAGGGATTTCAAAAAGCAGCTCCTTGGGAAGCGACAAGGGCATCAGTCCTTGTCCTTATCGGAAACATCCATAAAGGCCAGGAAGGCCTCCTGGGGTATGGAAACCCGTCCTATCTGCTTCATCCTCTTCTTCCCTTCCTTCTGCTTCTCCAGCAGCTTGCGCTTTCTGGTAACGTCCCCCCCGTAACACTTGGCAAGGACGTCTTTTCTAACCGCCTTTATGTTGGTCCTAACTATCACCCGTTTACCAATGGCAGCCTGAATTGGAACCTCAAACAGCTGCCGTGGGATCAACTCCTTCAACTTAGTGGCCACAGCGTGTCCCCTGTGGTATGCGGCATCCTGGTGGCATATGAAGGAGAACGCATCTATCGGTTCTTCGTTGATCAGAATATCCACTTTTACCAACTGAGAAGGCCTAAACCCGAGGTGTTCATAATCCAAAGACGCGTATCCCCTGGTAACCGACTTCAATCGGTCATGGAAGTCCAATATGAACTCAGCGAGGGGAAGGTCGTACACCAACCGAACCCGCTCGGGGCTTAAGTACTCCATGCTGACATAAACTCCCCGCTTTTCTTGACAAAGCTGCATGGCGGGCCCCACAAAGCCATCGGGGAGGAATATGGTGCAACGAATGAAAGGCTCCCGCACCTCTTTTATCTTCGACTGATCTGGAAAGTCCGAGGGTTTATGGGCTTCTATGACCGATCCATCCGAGAGCTCTACCTGATAGACCACGTTCGGCGACGTGGCAACCAGTTCAACCCCGAATTCCCTGGAGAGCCTCTCCTTGGCTATGTCCATGTGGAGAAGGCCCAGGAACCCGCAACGGAATCCAAAGCCAAGGGCGGTGGAGGTCTCGGGCTCAAAGGTTATGGCAGAGTCGTTAAGCTGAAGCTTTTCCAAGGCCTCCCTAAGCTGCGTTATCTCCTCCCTCTCTATTGGGTAGAAACCGCAGAACACCACCGGTTTTACCTTCCTGTAACCCGGCAAGGGCTTAGAGGCAGGGTTTTGGGCATCCGTAACCGTGTCCCCTACCCGGGCCTCCGAAATGTTCTTTATCCCGCATATGAAGTAACCCACCTCACCGGGACCCAGCTTGTCAACCTTATCCATCTGGGGTCTGAAAACCCCAACCTCCTCCACCTCATAGGAGGAACCGGTGGCCATCAACATAACCTTCTGACCGGGACGTATGATCCCGTTCACCACCCTTATGTAGCACACCACCCCGCGGTAGTTATCGTACACGGAGTCAAATATCAGTCCCTGAAGAGGGCCGTTTGGATCTCCCTTGGGGGAGGGTATTTTTTTGACCACCGCTTCCAGAATATCCTGAATACCCCTTCCCTCCTTGGCGCTCGCCAATATAACCTCAGAGGTATCTATACCCACTATCTCCTCCACCTCACGGCATACCCTATCGGGCTGGGCGGAAGGAAGGTCGATCTTGTTCAGCACCGGCAGCAGCTCAAGCCCCTGATCAACTGCTAGATACGCATTGGCCACCGTTTGGGCCTCAACTCCCTGAGCCGCATCCACCACAAGTATGGCCCCCTCACAGGCAGCGAGGGACCTTGAGACCTCGTAGCTAAAGTCCACGTGCCCCGGGGTATCAATGAGGTTAAGCACATAATCCCTGCCGTCACTGGCGCGATAGTTCATCCTCACCGGGACCAACTTTATGGTTATGCCCCTCTCACGCTCCAGCTCCAGCGAATCCAACAGCTGATCCCTCATGGAACGCCGATCCACCGTTCCAGTGGCCTCCAGGAGGCGATCCGCAAGGGTTGATTTCCCGTGATCCACATGGGCTATGATGCTAAAATTCCTTATATGGTCCAAATCGCTCATGCTCCCCTCCAAGTCTTAGACGTCTAGCAGAAAGTGGCGCAGAATGATTTTACCAAAACCCAAAGGCCATACCGGGAAGGAGGTCCTCTCATGTTTGGGAAACGACTATGTTTTTGTGCGGTCCTGTTCATTGCGATGGCAGCCGCGGCGCTACCGTCCACCGAAAGCGCCATCGCATCAGACTGGCCACAGTTCATGGGCAATGCCAACCGCAACGGCACGGTCCTTAAGGCGGAACCTAAGACCAGCCCCCAAGGAGAACTCGAGTGGAAGCTAAGCACCCAAGGGCCCGTGGCATCTTCACCGGCCATATGGGGAAACGTGGTGTTCTTCGGCAGCAAGGACGGCAATCTATATGCGCTGGACAGCGACAGCGGAAGGGTAATATGGAGGTTCCCCACTGAAAACTGGATTATCTCCTCTCCAGCGGTCCTGGAGGGGAAGGTGGTGTTCGGAAGCTACGACGGCAAAGTATACTGCGTGAACGGATCGGATGGGAAACTAGCATGGCGTTTCACGACCCACAACGGTGTCCACTCATCCCCCGCCGTCTGGAACGGCAAGGTCTTCTTTGGGGGCATCGACGGCCACATTTACTGCGTCAACATGAAGACCGGATGGCAGATATGGAAGACCAAGCTAGGCAGGGAGGTATATTCCTCGCCGGTGGTGGCAGATGGGGTGGTCTTCGTGGGCAACAACGATGGAAAGCTTTTCGCGCTGGATGCCGAGACCGGCCAGATCCTGTGGCGGGCGGTGATAGGAGGCCCCATAACCGGATCTCCCGCGGTCATGGACGGCATGGTGTTCTTCGTCGGATGGGACGGGTTTGTTTACGGCGCAAGGGTAAAACACAGGGCGGTGATTTGGAAGTTCAAAGCCGAGGCATACATTGACTCATCGCCCCTGGCATATGGCGGCAAGCTTTACGTGGGGGACATGTCCGGACGGCTGTACTGCCTCGACCCCCACACTGGCGAACTTTCATGGTCCTTCAAGACCCACGGCGGGATCCAGTCATCCCCATCGGGTGCAGCTGGTAGGATATACGTGGGCAGCAACGACGATGCCCTATTCTGTCTTGATGCCAAAACTGGGGATCTACTGTGGAAGGTGAAGGTCGGAGGCAACATCACCACATCCACAGCCCTGGGGGATGGATGCGCCTTTTTTGGATCACTCGACGGAGCTCTTTACAAGGTAAAGTAGGCAAAGCACCGAGCCAAAGTCCCAACCCCAAGGGGCAAACCCCCTTGGGGTTTATTATTATCAACTCAAGCCCTTAACCCCAGCCCCCAAGATCCATCCTCTAGCACGGCCAACCGCACATACTGCTGATATTCAACGTCAACGACCAGAAAAACTACCGATTTTATCTTGACATTTTCGCCATATAAGGATTATATGTAAGCATAAACTTCCGGAGGTGAAAGGCATGCAAAAGGGCAAGATGTTGTACGAGGGGAAGGCCAAGAGGATGTACACCACCGACGATCCCAACCGAATCATAGTGGAGTACAAAGACCACCTCACCGCATTTAACGCCCAGAAAAAGGCGTCCATGGAGGGGAAGGGGCATCTTAACAACCTGATAAGCTCCGTAATATTTCAAGCCCTAAAGGAAAGAGGCGTAGAAAACCACTTCATAAGGATGCTGGACGACACCCATCAAGAGGTCTTAAGGGTCAACATCCTCCCCATAGAGGTGGTTGTGCGAAACATCACCACCGGTTCCATATGCAAAAGGCTAGGAGTGAAGGAAGGGCTAAAACTCCAGCGCCCCTTGGTGGAACTATATTACAAGGATGACGCATTGGGGGATCCCATAATAAACGACGACCATGCAATCCTTTTCGGCTGGGCCACCGAGGAAGAATTGAAATACATAAAATCCGCGGCGTTAAAAGTGGACGACCTGCTATCCGAGATATTCGATTCAGTGGGCATAACCCTGGTGGATTTCAAGCTTGAGTTCGGAAGGACAAAAGAAGGAGGGATAATATTGGCGGATGAGATCTCTCCGGATACCTGCAGGCTCTGGGACAAAAACACCATGGAAAAACTGGACAAGGACAGGTTCAGGAACGACCTTGGCAAGGTCCTGGAGGCCTACGAGGAGATATGGAAGCGCCTATCCCTATCTCACGAGGGCGGGAAGGAGGAACTATAAGTTGCTATACACACTTTCAGTGCTGATACGCCCAAAGGATGGTGTCCTGGACACCCAGGGAAGGGCGGTCATGTCCACCCTTCGGGACATGGGTAATCACGTGCTGGACGTCTCGGTTGGAAAGTTCATCAGGCTCACATTGGAGGCCAGCGATGAAAAATCCGCAACGGAAGCCGCCCAAGCCATGTGCCGGGATCTTTTATGCAACGAGATGATAGAGACCTTCTGCATCAAGGCGGGAGACCTGTCCCAATGAAGGCCGCGGTCATAACATTTCCGGGCAGCAACTGCGACCAGGACGTCAGGCTTGCCCTGTCCAGGTCGGTTAACGCCAAGGTAACCATGGTATGGCATACCGATACAACCCTCGACGGCTACGACCTGGTGGTTTTGCCTGGCGGCTTCTCCTACGGCGACTATTTAAGGCCCGGGGCAATGAGCGCAAAAAGCCCCATCATGAAGGCGGTCAGAGAGCACGCACAAAGGGGCGGCCTGGTACTCGGCATATGCAACGGCTTCCAGATCCTTACCGAGGCGGGGCTCCTGGAGGGAGCCCTCCTCGGCAACCGATCCCAGCGATTCATTTGTTCACCCTGCTGGCTAAAAGTGGAGACCAACCAAACCCCATTTACCTGTCTCTTTACCCCCCTGGAGAGGGTTCAATTCCCCATCGCCCATGGAGACGGCATGTTCTACCTTCCGAAAGAGGGGCTAGACCGCTTGGAGTCATCCGACAGGGTGGTATTCCGCTACTGTCCCCCTCCTGAAGTTGAGATGGAAGAATCGGATGGCTGGGAAAATCCTAACGGGTCGCTTAACCACATAGCCGGGATAGTAAACGAGAAGGGCAACGTCCTGGGGATGATGCCGCACCCTGAAAGGGCTACGTTGGAAGCCTTGGGGGACACCTTCGGCGTAGTACTTTGGCGATCCATAGAACACTGGCTAGGAAGGGGAATCTAGGGCATGACTCCTGAAGAAGCTGGGTTGGACACAAGGGAATGGGAGGAGTTGAAATCCGCCCTTCGCAGGGAGCCCAATGATCTTGAGCTCCGCATGGTGGGGGTCATGTGGTCCGAGCACTGCAGCTATAAGTCCACCAGGTCCCTTTTGGCTGCTCTTCCCAAAGACGGGCCTTACGTGGTATCCGGAGAGGGAGAGAACGCCGGGGTCGTGAGGCTTAACGAAAAGCTGGGCCTTGCCTTCAAAGTTGAAAGCCACAACCACCCATCCGCTGTTTCTCCATACGAAGGGGCCGCCACTGGGGTAGGCGGCATAATAAGGGACATCCTCGCCATGGGGGCGAGGCCTATAGCTTCCATGGACGGCCTGTTCTTCGGCTCCTCCGACACCCCTAGAAACCGAAGGATATCATCCGGGGTGGTAAGGGGCATAGGCGGTTACGGGAACCCTGTGGGGGTGCCAACCGTTGGGGGGCTCACCATATATGACCAGTGTTACGACGACAACCCCTTGGTAAACGCCTTCTGCGCAGGCATCCTGTCCCTTGACAAGGCCTGCAGCAGCAAAACCGCCAAGCCCGGCATGCAAGTCCTGATACTAGGGGCTAAAACCGGCAGGGACGGCATAGCTGGGGCCGCCTTCGCATCCACCGGCCTCAGCGGGGACGACGAAGCAAACAAGCCTCAAATACAGATAGGAGATCCATTCTACGAAAAACTTCTGATAGAGGCCTGCCTTGAGCTCCTTGACGGGGGAACGATCCAGGCGATGCAGGACATGGGCGCTGCCGGCATCCTGTCATCAACCAGCGAAGTGGCCCATAAGAGCGGAAACGGCATAGACATCCACTGCGACAGGATACCCCTTAGGGAGGCCATGGAGCCGTGGGAGATCTTCCTCTCCGAGTCCCAGGAGCGGATGTTGCTGGTTTGCATGCCGGAAGACATACCGTCAGTTAAGGCCGTGGCAAAGAAATGGAACCTGGAATGTGCCGTGGTGGGGGAAATGACCGACACTGGGCTCTACCGGGTGTTTAACCGCGGGGAACTAATCGCAGAGCTGCCAGTTGGCCTCTTAGGGGGTGACTCCCCCCTTAAAAATTGGCCCTCCACTCCTCCCCAAAGGAGCACATCCGTAAGGGCAAGCCGCAACCTGTCCCCCGAGGACGCCATCACGGAGATCCTACGACTCATGAAGCACCCCTGCATGGGGGACCACTCCTGGATATATAGACAATACGACTCCATGGTGCAGCTAAGGACCCTACTGGGCCCCGGCAACCCCGTGGCAGCCCTTTGGATTGAAGGGGCCGGCACCGTGGTGTTCTCCATGGAGGCCAACCCGTGGATGTGCGCCCAAGACCCCTTTGTCGGGACTGCCCTGATAACCGCCCTTTCCATAAGGCACCTGTCCGTGGCCGGGGCAGACCCCATGGGTATAACCAACTGCCTCAACTTCCCCTCTCCGGAAATTCCTAAGCAATACTGGGAACTTGAGGAATCGGTGAAGGGCCTTAGCATCGCCGCCAGGGAACTGAAGTGTCCGGTGATATCCGGCAACGTAAGCCTCTATAACGAAAGCCCATCCTCCAGGATAATGCCATCCCCCCTTGTGGTCTCCGCAGGCATCGTGCCGGAGGGTACAGCTCTCCTTCGCCCTAAACCCGATCCCAGCGGGGACGAACCCGAAGTCTTTTTGGTTGGACGCTCCACCTCAACCGTAGGAAGCCTGTATGGACATATGGCAGGAGCTTGCGGTAGCACCTTGTCCTTCGATCCATCCAGGGAAATGGCCTTTAACCGGTGCGCCATCAAAGCCGCCAAGGAAGGCATAGCTAACGCCGGGCGCGCGGTATCTAGGGGAGGATGGGCGGCATCGCTTATAAAGACCATAATAAACTCTCCCTTTGGGGTTGACCTGGACGTTCCGTGGCCCATGGATGAAGCGGACATATTCGGAGAGGGATCTCCATCGGCCATATATTTCGTATCCCCTGAAAGAGCACGGGATTTAGAAAGTGTCTTCAATGGCCATGAAGTTCGCCACATAGGGACGTTAACCCGCCGCCACAGGTCATTAAAAGCTGGGAAAACGTCGATACCCCTGAAAAATCTGAGAGGGGGGGAGAAAATCTGATGTGCGGCATTTTCGGCGCCCTTTCTCCAAACATGGAACCCGTACTGGAGGACGTGTACCTTGGGCTTTTTGCCCTGCAACATCGAGGACAGGAATCCGCGGGGGTATCGTGGATAGACGGCGAAGTAGCGAGGTCCATAAAGGGCATGGGCCTAGTCCACAACGCCATCCCACAGGGGATAGCCTCTTCCATAACAGCGAACGCAGCCATAGGACATGTCAGGTACTCCACCTGCGGAGACTCCATCCTGCAAAATGCCCAGCCACTCACCATCAACTACGCCAAGGGCGCGGTAGCCATAGCCCACAACGGCAACATCACCAACTCCGACGGCATAATGAAATACCTTGAAAACCGGGGGGCCATCTTCCAATCCACATCCGACACTGAGGTAATACTTCACCTCATGGCCCACCAGTCCCACAAGATGCCCCTTGATGCCCTAATGGACGCGCTCAGAAGAATCAAGGGGGCCTTTAGCTTGGTGGTGCTCCTGAAGGACAAGCTTATCGCCGCCAGGGACCCTTGGGGGTTCCGCCCCCTTGTGATGGGACGAAGGGGGCAAACCGTATACTTCGCATCGGAAACCTGCGCTTTGGATATCGTGGGGGCCCAATCGGTGAGGGACGTGGAACCCGGCGAGGTGGTGGTAGTAGATCAAGCAGGCGGACTATCTTCCCTTAGGATACAAACGAAGGCTTCCAGAGGGTTTTTGTGCGCCTTTGAGTTCGTATACTTCGCAAGGCCCGACAGCGTGATAGACGGCATATCGGTATATCAGGCGAGGAAGAGCCTGGGGCGCTTCCTTGCCAAAAGGTGTCCAGCAAAGGCACAGCTGGTGGCTGGCATGCCGGACAGCGGAACGGTCGCGGCACTGGGCTACTCGGAAGAATCCGCTTTACCATTTGAAATGGCCATAGTAAGAAACCGATACGTGGGAAGGACCTTCATCCAACCCACCCAAAGGGTAAGGGAAGCAGGGGTAAGGGTTAAACTGAACCCCAACCATCGGGCGATACAAGACAAGGAGATAATCGTCGTTGATGATTCCATAGTAAGGGGCACCACCGCCTCCAGGGTAGTAAGCCTCATGCGTTCCGCTGGAGCTTCAAAGGTACATCTTAGGATAGCGTCGCCGCCGGTTCGATTCCCCTGCTACTACGGGATAGACACTCCCTCATCGGAAGAACTGGCAGCAGCCAGGTTCGATTTGGATAAGCTAACCAGACAGATAGGGGCCGACTCCCTGGGATACATCCACGTCAAAGACCTGGTTCAAGCCATTGGGGCTCCCGAGGAAAGACTTTGCACCGCCTGCTTTGACGGCAGGTACATGGAGGATGACGTAAATGGGATTGACATATGACAAGTCCGGCGTGAGCCTATCCGCAGCGGATCTATGGGTCGAAAGGGTTAAGGAGATAGTTAAGAAACACCCCATAAACAACTCCCAGACCATCGCGGGCATCGGCGGGTTTGCGGGCCTGTACCGCATCAGCGACCACCTGGCCCTGGCGGCTTGCTGCGACGGGGTGGGCACAAAGATGGAACTGGCCAGGGAGCTTGGGAAGGTAAAAGGGCTGGGGCAGGACCTGGTGGCCATGAACGTTAACGACCTGGTAACATGCGGCGCAAGGCCCCTCTTCTTCCTCGACTACGTGGCTTGCGGCAAGCTCAAGCCGGATTCTCTCTTACCCATCTTAGAGGGGATAGCTGAAAGCTGTGCGGCATGCGGATGCACGTTGCTTGGAGGGGAAACTGCCGAGATGCCCCAGGTGTACGACGAGAACTCCTTCGATCTGGCCGGATTTGCGGTTGGCATTGTGGCAACGGAAGAGATCATAACCGGTGAGTCAATCGTGGAAGGAGACCTTCTAATCGGCCTTCCAAGTTCTGGCCCCCACAGCAACGGCTACAGTTTGATAAGGAAAGCCGTCGGGGAGGCAGGGGTGGATCTAAATTCCAACCATGGGGTTCTGCCAAGTCCGCTGGGAGAAGAGCTTTTAAGACCCACCAGGCTTTACGTCAACCAGGCCCTCAAAGGGTCGGAAACCGGTCTTGTAAAGGCCATGGCGCACATAACCGGAGGGAGCCTTGAGGGCAACATATCCAGGGTGATACCTCCGGGTCTTGGAATACAAATAGACTACCAAGCCTGGAGGAGGCCCGCCATCTTCGAATTCCTGCAGGGGCTGGGCATAGATGAGGCGGAGATGAGACGGGTGTTCAATCTGGGCGTGGGCTTCGTGATGATAGCCTCCCCCAAGGACGTTGATGTCTTGCTTAACCTGATGACCCAGTTGGGGGAAGCTCCTTTCATCATAGGGTCGGTGACGCGCAGATGAGAACCCCCATTGGGATTTTGATATCCGGCAGGGGATCTAACCTGATGGCCATAAAAGGCGCGGCAGACTCGGGGCTTCTTAAGGTCCACATAGCCTTCGTTGGATCCGACAACCCCGCAGCACCGGGCCTTATATGGGCAAGGGAACAGGGGCTGCAAACCATAACACTGGATTACTCAAGAGGACGACTCCACGGGGAGAAACAGATAGAACTGACCATGAGGAGATTTAACACAGAACACCTGGTGCTGGCGGGTTTTATGCGCATCCTGTCGGAGGAGTTCGTTAAGAGGCACAGGGGGAGGATAATCAACGTCCATCCTTCCCTGCTCCCTTCCTTCCCAGGCAAGAGCGGCATAGAAGACGCGTTCCGGTACGGCGTTAAGGTGACCGGCGTCACAGTGCACCTTGTGGACGAGCAGGTGGACCACGGCCCCATACTGGCCCAAGAGGCAGTAACGGTAGAAGCCAGCGACACACTGGAAGACCTGGAGGAGAAGATCCACAAAGTGGAGCACCGGATATATCCCGTAGCCATAGACCGTTGGCTCAGGGAAGGGGATTTTTCGCTTTCAAGCCTGAGAAGATCACGCCTGGTATGAGACACATGAGCGGAGGTGTAACAAGTGGCTGAGGTATCATTAGAAAGGTTCGCCCTCATATCGGTTTATGACAAGGCCCACATCGAACACCTGGCAAGAGCTCTCATAAACAGCGGTTACAAGTTGATATCCAGTTCCGGCACCATGAAGTTTCTCAAAGAGCTAGGGCTGGACGTTACCGGCGTAGAAGACGTGACCCAATACCCCCACATGCTCAGTGGGAGGGTTAAAACCCTACACCCAAAGATAGCCGGGGGGATACTATTCAGAAGAGATAACCATTCAGACATAGAAGAAGTTAACCTTCATGGGATACCGCCCATAGACGTGGTGGTTTGTAACCTGTACCCCTTCGAAGAGGCTCTTAAGTCGGGAGCATCATTGGACGAGCTGATAGAGCAGATAGACATCGGCGGAGTTACCCTGCTCCGCGCGGCGGCTAAGAACTACAAGCACGTGGCGGTTTTATGCGATCCAGAGGACTACATCGAGGCAGCCAAGGAGATCACGGATAAAGGTGAGATACCCTTGGAGTCCAGAGAACGGTACGCGGCAAAAGCCCTGTGCCTAACAGCACAGTACGATGCCACCATATCACTGGCCTTGTCCCAGCGCTTTGACTTGGGCTCCCCCATGGTTAAGGGGGTATCCAGGCTGGCAGTGCCGATGGTTAAGACAAAAGACCTTCGATACGGTGAAAACCCGTATCAAAGGGCATCTCTGTGGTCAAGGGGTGCTGGAGAACAATCATTTAAGGTCACAGGCGGCAAGGATCTGTCATACAATAACATTTTGGACGCCGATGCGGCACTAAGGGGCATCAGGATGCTGAAGGGACTACGCGCATGTGTGATAATAAAGCACAACAATCCCTGCGGTGCCGCCACGGGCAAGACTCTACTCCAGGCCTTTGAAGGAGCGGTATCCTGTGACCCCGTATCTGCCTTTGGTGGCATAGTGGGATTTACGGAGCAGGTGGACAAGGACACCGCCGAGGCGTTGGCTGATAGGTTCTTCGAGGTGATTGTAGCGCCGAGCTTTGATGAAGAAGCCGAAAACATCCTAATGGAGCGAAGGAAGGGGCTTCGCTTGATTACAGCCAGCCTGATATGTGACCACAAATACCCCGTGCTGAGGGATACATCCCTAGGGACGCTGGTTCAAGACGATCCGATACCAGAGCCTCCGGAGGAAAACACCGGTACTTGGTATGGAGTACCACGGGGCGAGCTGTGGGAGGACATGGTCTTTGCATGGCGCTGCGCCGCCCTTGCCAAGAGCAATGCCATCGCGATAGTAAAGGACGGACGTCTCATTGGGATTGGCGCAGGGTTCACCAACAGGGTTGACGCCGCTAGGTTCGCATTGGCAAGATGCGGAAGCTCATCTAGGGGGGCCGTAATGGCCTCGGACGCCTTCTTCCCGTTCCCAGATACGGTCGAGGAGGCCCATTCCCACGGCATAGCCGCCATAATCCAACCCGGCGGATCCATACGGGATCAAGAGGTCATAGCAAAGGCTTTAGAATCAGGCATATCCATGTTCATAGGTGGCTGCAGAACCTTCAGGCACTAATATAGCCGACCTATTCATGTAATTGAGCTATGCCCATTCGGTACGCAAGAAGGGAGGGGAAAGCCCTTGAGAGTCATGATCCTTGGAGCCGGCGGGAGGGAACACGCCGTAGCCTGGGCAGTATCAAGATCTCCCATTGGATCGGAGGTGATAGTCGCCCCCGGCAATGGCGGCACAAGGAACCGTTTCGGTTCCGCAGAATTGGACGTCTGCGACGTCTCATCAGTTTTGAAAGCCGCAAAAGACCTTGGAATAGACTTGGTCATCCCAGGACCGGAAGCTCCGCTGGTGGCCGGCGTGGCAGATGGCCTGATGGATCAAGGCATCCTTGTCCTAGGACCAGAAAAGAGGGGGGCCTTGCTTGAGGGCAGCAAGGCCTTCGCAAAGTTCTTCATGGAAGAAAACCAAATACCAACTTCCTCCTTCAGCATCTGCGAGGATTTGAAATCCTGCAGGGCCGCTTTAGAATCAAGAACTCCACCTTACGTGTTAAAGGCCGACGGCCTTGCTTCGGGCAAGGGGGTTTTAATAACCTCGGATCTTGACGAAGCGATTGATTACTGCAGCAGGCTGCTGGACGGAAGATTGTTCGGCGATGCGGGCCGAAAGGTGGTCATCGAGGATCACGTAAGCGGCTTTGAGATCACCGCCCTGGCATTGGTGGACGGCAACGACGGGGCCCTGTTGCCCCTAAGCCAGGACCACAAGCGGGCTTTCGATGGGGATAAGGGGCCCAACACCGGTGGCATGGGAGCCTACGCTCCGGTGCCATGGGATTCGGAAGCCCTCAGGAAAATGATAAGGGAAGAGGTGTTGGTCCCCACCATAAGAGGGCTTAGAAAGATGGGAATAACATACCGGGGTATCCTATATATGGGACTCATGCTTGACTCGGAAGGCAAAATATGGGTCCTGGAGTACAACGTTCGCATGGGAGACCCGGAAACCCAGGCCATAATGCCCATTATAGGCAACGATTGGCTAGATCTCTGCCATAGGGCTGCCAAGGGAGAACTTCACGTTAAAGACGTTCGAACCAACGGCAAAAGCGCCCTTGGGGTGGTGCTAGCCTCCGAAGGCTACCCCTTCTCCCCTCGGGTAGGACTTCCCCTAGAGGGCGCATCTCCATTCGACGATGGATCCTCCCTGGTCTTTCATTCAGGGACCGCACTGGCAAAAGATAAACTGGTAAGCTCGAGTGGCAGAGTACTAACTGTAGTAGGCGTTGGAGACTCCATTGAAGCCGCCAGAAGCAACGCATACAGACGGATGGCCTCAATCTCTCTGCCCGGTGGCTTCTGCAGGGGCGATATAGGCCATTCCGCCATGGAGTTCTTTGATCTATAAAAGCAGAGTGGTCAATAAACACAAACAGTGGTTAAACAACAAACCTTAAAACCCCAAAAAGGCCTAAGGAGTGATAAAAATGCCGGACGTGCTTATAATCTTAGGATCCCCATCGGACGCGGAACACGCAAGGAAGTGCGGAGACGCCTTGACTGAACTGGGCGTATCATTTGAAGCCGCGGTGGCCTCCGCCCACAGGACGCCCGATAGGGTAGCCCACATGGCCTCAAGGGCTTCCGAGCTGGGCTTTAAGGTGATAATAGCCATGGCGGGGCTTTCAGCGGCGCTTCCAGGGGCAGTGGCAGCCCATACCGACCTGCCCGTCATAGGAGTGCCTTTGAGCGGAGGCATTATGGGCGGCCTGGACGCTCTTCTCTCCGCAGTCCAAATGCCTCCCGGCGTACCGGTAGCATCGGTGGGGGTTGATGGGGCAAGAAACGCCGCCATTTTGGCGGCTAGGATAGTTGCCTTGAGCAATGGGGAGGTTCGCGACGCATTAGTAGCGATGAAAGCTGATAATGCTAAGAAGGCGGTTGATGGAACCAATAAACTGGCCTCCCTTGGATTACCGGTCCATCGCGAGGATTTATGAGCAATCCTGTACCCAAACTGTCCAATAACATCCCATGGACCTCCTTCTCCGAATCGCTCAGATCAAGACACGGGGAAAGGGTCTGGAAGATATGCATAGACGGCGGCTTTGGATGTCCCCACAGAACCTCTCTGACATCGGGGGGATGCGTTTTCTGCGACTCACAAGGGGGAGGCGATGGGGCTTACCTTCGAGGTATAGGGATTGAAGAACAGTGCCGGGAAAAATCAAGCGCCCTGCTGGCAAGGGGCATAACCAAGACGATACTTTACTTTCAGAGCTACAGCTGCACCAATGTACCAATTGATGCGTTATCGGAGGCGGTCAAAAGGGCCATGGGGGCCGCCGAAAAATCTGGGATTCATGTGGTGGGACTTGCCTTCGGCTTAAGGCCAGATCAGATACCAGACGCTTTCACCTCCATGTTAAAGGTCTTGGTCGCAGAAGGACTTGAGGTGTGGGCAGAGGTTGGGGTCCAAACACTGGACGATCCAATGCTGAACTGGCTAAATAGGGGTCACGATTCACAAAGCGCCATAAGGGCCATAGAAACCATTTCCGCCTTGGAGGGCGTAATGACCTGCGCACATCTCATAGGCGGGATACCAGGCGAGACCCCTCTGAGGATGGCAATGGACGCTGAAAGGTTATGCATCGCCGGGGCATCGGGCATTAAGTTTCACCCGCTCCACGTTTTGAGGGGTACGGAGCTTCATCGGAGATTCGACGCAGGCTTGTTCTTGCCTCCGTCAAGGGACTACTACATGGGGGCCCTAATAGAGGCATTAATAAGGATACCCCACCACGTGGAGGTTCAACGACTTACAGCAGACGCCTCTCCGGAGAGGCTGATCTCTCCGTCTTGGCTGTCGAAGAAAAGCGACTTCATCCGGGACCTCAAAGCTCGGATGATGCATTTGGGCATTCGACAGGGAGATCTATGGCGCGGCAAAGCATAAAGCTCAAGCATAAGGCCAAGGGGCTCTAACAACCTGCGCCCCTTGGCCTTATGCGTTCGAGTTAGCATCTCTTACTTGGCTGCAAAAAACACCGTTTACCAGTGGCTATTCCATCCCTATTACCCTTGAAACCTCGTCACATGCCTTTTTGCCATGCAGCTGGCTCCAGGTCTTTATTGGCAGACTCCACACGGTTATGAACCCGACCGCCGCCTTGTGGTCGAATTTATCACCGTGAGAATAGGTGGCCAAGTCCTCCCTATAGAGGGAGTTGTCGGACTTCATCCCTACCACCACGGCCTGCCCCTTATAAAGCCTTACCCTTACAACGCCGCTCACCACCTCCTGGGTCTTGTCAATGAATGCATCCAGGGCATCCCGCAGGGGGGAGAACCAGTACCCCTCATAGGCAAGCTCCGCATACTTTACCTCAAGCTCCTTCTTGGCCTTAAGGACTTCCTTGGTCAATGTCATGCTCTCCAAGGCCTTATGGGCCCCTATCAGGGTAACAGCGGCAGGGCATTCGTAGACCTCCCGGCTCTTGAAGCCCACCAACCTATCCTCTATCATGTCCACCCTCCCAACTCCCGCCTTGCCTGCTATTTGGTTCAGCATCTCAATGAGCGCCACCCCTGACATGGCCTTGCCGTTCAAGGAAACAGGTATCCCCTTATCAAAGCCTATCTCTATTACCACCGGTTCATCCGCCGCCTCCCAAGGATCTACCGTAAGGGTAAAAGCGTCGCTTGGGGCCTCCGCCCATGGATCCTCCAAGATCCCACATTCGATCGACCGCCCCCAAAGGTTCTCATCTATGCTGTAGGGGCTAGCCTTCGTAACTGGAACCGGTATGCCATGCTTCTCCGCGTACTCGATCTCTTCATCCCTGCTAAAATGCCAGTCCCTGACGGGGGCCTCCACCGTTATCTCAGGGTTAAGCGCCTTGGCGCACACCTCTATCCTCACCTGATCCTGCCCCTTACCGGTACAGCCATGGGCTATAGCAACAGCCCCCTCCTCCTTTGCCACCTTAACCAGATGGCTGGCAATCAAAGGCCTGGAGAGTGCGGAGTTAAGCGGGTAGGTGCCTTGATACATGGCATTGGCCTTAAGGGATTTCCAAACGTAGTCCTCCACAAATTCCTCCCTAAGATCGGTGATATATGCCTTGGAAGCCCCAGACTTTATCGCCTTTTCCTTCGTTGCCTTAAGATCTATCTGTTGTCCCACGTCGGCGGTAAAGGTTATGACATCATAGCCCTGTTCCTTAAGCCAAGGTATGGCTACAGACGTATCAAGACCGCCACTGTAAGCTAGAACCAGTTTACCCTTATAGGTCATCTTCATATCCCCCTTAGTTTTAATATTCTTCAACCTAAAAAATAAGGCAGCCCGTCCACCTTGGGACGGGCTGCCTTGCCCGCGGTACCACCCAAATTGTCGCCCCTGACGCGACCACCTCTTCCCGTGAGGTTAGCTCACGGGCCCCCCTACTTGGCGGATCAACCGCCTTTCTTCGGGAGGGAGCTCAGGGGCACGAGGGAATCCTGACCAGGACGAGGGGCGCTCTCAGCCGGTGACGCCCCCTCTCTGTCGACCGCCACGGGTCCACCCCCCTTCATCGCCCTTATGGAGCACATGAAGGAAAAGGGATCCGCTTCGTCGTCGCAAAAAGACCTTAAGCGCCACCTACAACACCTCCTCACCCAAGCCAAGATATCTTCCAACAAGTTATTGCAGAGGATTATACATCTGTCTCCATAAAAGTCAAGCGGCCGAATTGCCTCACGTAAAATCTAAACGAAAAGGGAACGTTGCCTCACCTAAGAATCCAAACGAAATATGATCCCCTA
>JAOACP010000017.1 GCA_026417795.1 Thermanaerothrix sp. | reverse complement strand
CCGGCTCAAGCCTGGTGGTTGGGGGGGTGGGGGGCATAGGGCTATTCGGCCGCTACTCACCCACGGTGGGCTCCAAGGTCTACGTGGTGAACCGCTTGGGGTACCGGATACCTTTTAGATCCAAGGACCTGCTAAAGCACGGGGTTTCCCTGGAGATAGACGTGGAGGCCCCGCCGGATGAGGCGTCCTACCTGAGGTTTGAGAACTGGCAGGGGGGGCAGGTTTACCTGGCGGTTAACGGTGAGGAGCGCCCCGTGGCGGTGGTGGAGAAGCCCTTTGACAGCTCCGGGCGGTTCCTGGGCACCCTGTACCAGGTTCCGGGAGGGGTGAGGGCCAACCACCCGGGGGTGATATGCGTGAGCACCAGCCCCCTGGGGGAGATAGGGGGATTTCAGATAGTCCCCATAGGCCACGTGTACGACCGGGAGATGCAGAAGGTGCGCAACATGGGGCAGTGGATGATCGTAAGGGGGCTGTCCTTTGAACGGCTGGAGGGGGCTTATCCGCTGTTCTATGGCCTCATAAGGCCCTTCGACAGGAGCTCCGGGGAGGATGTGGGCAGGGTGCTGTGCAAGATGGGGGACAACCCGGACTGGCAGGAGCTTCCCGAGGCCTCGGACGTGCAGCCTGGGGTTTTCGCGGACGTGAAGGAGATAAAGATCCTTCTTAAGTAAAAAAGACAAAAGTGCCCATGGGGCGGACGTGGGGTTTTATCATCCTTTGTGGTTTCATCCCTTGCCTTCGCGCTTGTCCTGCGCGGACTTCGTTGAGAAACCCTGGCTTTGGCGCAACCCAAAGCCGGGGTTTCTCTCGTCCTTGCGGTTTTTGGCCTTCATCCTTTTTTCAATATTGCGCCGTCCGGTGCCGCTATTCTTGGTAGACGTATCTTATGCCCTGGAACTCCTCCGGGGCCTTCTCGGTGCTGAGCGTAAGGGCCCCCTGGTGTGCGGAAAGCCGTTTGAGCTTCACCGGGAAGGGCATGCCCGATAGGTCCAGCAGGGGCTGGGCGTCGTCGATGGCCCTTCGGATCTCCCCCATCTGGGTATTCGAGCCGTTCACCTTCACGGTGTAGTCCTTGAGCTCCACCGCCGACTGGTCCTTTATGGAGAGCTCCCCCTCAAGGCGCACCACCGCCGACAGGCCCTTTGAGAGGAACGTACCCGAGGCCTTGAGCCTGCCGTCCTGGAACTCCACGCTGAGCCCCTTCCAGGATTCATCGCCGGAGTCCATCACCGCGTCCTTGAGGAACCGGTTCACGTCCTGGTCCTTCACGGAGCACTGGAAGAGCCCCTCTATGGCGCTGAAGGGGTATCCGCCCGGGGCCTGGTGGTTGATCTTCACGAAGAAGGCCTCCATGGCCACCTGGTCCACCCGGACTCCCGCCGCCCTTGCCCCTTGGGCTGATATGTACATGTGCCTTACCTCCCCACCCTGGGGTTCCTGGTCCAGCACCACCAGCATCTTCTCAGGGCTAAGGGATTTGACCAGGTCCTTCACCAGCGCCTCCCCCTCCGAGGCGGGGGTGAAGTCCCCGGACAACGTCTTCTCCTCCCCAAGGGCCTTTTGGGGAGCCCATGAGAGCCCCGCCGATGCCGCCAGCATGAGGACAACGGCTGCCACCAGGCGCAAGCGATTCCAGTCGGCGAATGGCCGCCGGGCTTTAGGGTTTCTGTCCACCGCCCTGCTTCCTTGCCCGTGGTTGGTTCTTTTGATCTCCGGCTTCTTATTCAGTGTCCTCACTCCTCGGTGCTAATTGGTTTTTGTTTTACATTTCATATCCAGCCTTTGATGGCTTCACCGGTCCCTTGTCCTTTGGGTTTTGGGGCGATCTGCGTCCGGTTATGGGACCAGATGGTTTGATGTGACGATCTTTATGCCCCTTGAGCCCATGGCCTCCTTGGCCTTGGCGAACCCCTCGGCGCTTATGGGTCTTACCGCGTCCTCCACGAAGAACACCGAGAACCCCGCCTCCGCTCCGTCCATGGCGGAGTAGAAGGCGCAGTAGTCCCCCGCCAGGCCCGCGACCCACAGCTCGGAAACCCCCCGTTCCCTGAGGTACCCTGCAAGTCCCGTGGAGCGCCTTTTGAGGTTATCGAAGAAGGCGCTGTAGCTGTCCACGGAGGGGTCGGTGCCCTTGCGGATTATGAGTTCCACCGGTTCCTGCCTTAGGTCCCTTGAGAGCATGGCCCCGTGGGTCCCCCGAACGCAGTGGTCCGGCCATAGGGTCTGGGGTGCTTGGTCGAGCTGTATCACCTCAAAGGGTCGGGTGTCCCGGTGGTTTGATGCGAAGCTCAGGTGCTCCCTGGGGTGCCAGTCCTGGGTGGCCACCACCAGGGGGAAGCGGTCCATCATGCGGTTTATGACCGGTATGACCTGATCTCCTTCGGGCACCGGCAGCGCTCCGCCGGGCAGGAAGTCGTACTGCACGTCCACCACCAGAAGGGCTCTCATGGAACCACCCCTTTTTGAATTTTTGAATTTGATTTTGTCCTTGCCCGTCGGCGGCTCCTCGTATGACTTAAGGAGAAACTATCACAAAAGGCCTGGAATTGCATTCCCTTGCGTCTTATTTGTGTTGGTCCCCTTTGGCGGCTTTGCCTTTGGAGCCTTAAGGTGCGGCCTTCATGATTTTGCGGCTTTGGCTTCATCGATGGAAGAGTGGCGTGGGCGCTTGACGTATCAGCAAAGCCCATGTATGGTTTTCCAGTAATATCTGAAATATCAATAGTTATTTAAAATAAATTCGATTTAGTTTGCTTTCCACCGTTTTATGGGGGGGAGGTCGGGGGTTTTATTCCCAAATTACGGTGATGTCCGTCGGTTTTGTTGGCCTTTTCTTGAGATTGGAGGTGGTGTGCCGGGGCGTTGGGTTGATCGCTGTGGAGTTTGATATTTTACATTTCAACTTGGGAGGGGTTGCTGCTATGAGAAGGTTGCTTGCGGGGCTTTTGCTGGTCTTGGCGTTCGTGCCCGCCGCGTTCGGCGCGGAGGTCACCCTCAAGTTCGCGGGGCAGTACCCGGCGGACCACCCTGGAAGCCGGCTCATGAGGGACATAGCGTCGGAGATACTCAAGCGCACCAACGGAAGGATTGCCGTGAGGGTGTACCCGGGGAACCAGCTGGGGGACTACACGCTGGTTTACGAGGAGCTCATAAAGGGCACCATAGACATGGCCCTCATATCGGTACCCAGCCAGTTCGATCCCCGCCTGGAGCTCATGTACGTGAACGGCTACGTCCGGGGCTACGACTCCGCCAAGAAGATATTCTCCCCCGACGGGTGGCTCTTCAAGAAGATGGACGAGCTCAACGGAAGGCTCGGGGTCAAGCTGCTGGGCTTCTACGTGGAGGGCATGATAGGAACCGGCACCACCAAGCCCGCCAAGGACCCCTTGAACCCCAAGGTGGACAAGGGCATCCTCTGCCGGGTCCCCAACATGGACGTGTACAAGCTCGGGGCTGAGGCCATGGGCTACAGGACCATAACCATACCCTACGCGGACGTCTACCAGGCCATGCAGACCGGGGTCTGCGACGGGGTCAACGGCTTTGCCACCACCGCGGCCCTCACCGCCCTGGGCGACGTGATCAAGTACTGGTACGCCACCAACTACTCCATGGAGTGCATCAACTTCTTCATGAGCAAGAAGGTGTGGGACAAGCTCAAGCCCGAGGACCGGAAGGTCATAGCGGACGTGATGACTAAGGCCACCATAAAGAGCATCGACGAGGCCAAGGCCCTGGACGAGGCCTCCATGAAGGCCATGGAGAAGAAGGGCATCAAGGTCTTTCGCTACAGCGAGGCCCAGCTGCTGCCCATATCCAAGGCCATAGCGGAGAGCTGGCCCAAGCTGGAGAAGAAGATGACCCGGGAGCTCATGGTCGAGTTCAGGAAGAACCTGGCTCCGAAGTAGGTAAGTGCTAAGTTCCCCGCCGGGCGGCGCCGTCATCCCCCATGGCCCTGTCCCCCGCCCGGCGAGGCCTTCTTATGGGTTCCCTTCATGCAGGGCCCCTTCGAAGGCCCTCTTCCAGGACCGATGGATTGTCGAAGAAAGGAGAGTGCCGGATTTGGAGGATTTGACCCAGGCAGTTCTCGATTCCTCCCCCACCCCTTGCGAGGCCTCCGAGAGGAGGTCCAAGGGGTGGCCTGTCCTTGAGCTTGTGGGGCAGCGGTTTTTTGGCGCCATATGCATGGCCATGTCGATCCTTTTGGCCCTCATGATAGGGGCCGCCACCCTTATGAGGTACGTATTCAAGACCGACCTTTACGGCTACGAGGAGTGGGTTAAGCTCTTCGCCTTCTGGCTCTACTTCTCCGGCGCCGCCTACGGGGCCCTCAACGGCACCCACGTGTCCGCCGACATAGTGAACTCCTACGTGCCCGAGGGGGTTTTCAAGCGTGCGCTGGTGCTCCTTAAGAACCTCATAACCGTGGGGGTGTCTTCCCTGTTCCTCTACTACGGTTACGACTTCTTCATGTTCGGCTTCAAGGGTCCTTTGGGCAACGGGATCGCCGTTCCCATGACCACCGTCTGGCGGATACCCCTTTGGACCTCTTACGGCGCCATATTCGGCGGGTTGGCCTTCATGGTCCTTTACTTTGTGAGGGACCTCTGGGTGAGCTTCGTCCTCCTGCTGGAATCGCTTGGAGGGGTGAAGAGATGATATACGTTGCCCTTGTGGTGCTCATGTTCTGCCTTCTCATCGGCGTCCCGGTGCCGGTGAGCTTCATGGCCTCCGCCGCCTGGCTCATCTTCTTCGGAGGCCCCGACGGCCTGGGGTACGACCCAAGCCAGCTGCTGCCCTACGGCTTTGCCCAGATGAACTCCGTGTCCCTCATAGCCATCGCCATGTTCATAATGGCTGGTGGCATAATGGAGAGGGGCCGAATAGGGGAGAGGCTCATAGACCTGGTGGACGTCTTCGTGGGACACCTCAAGGGAGGCCTCGGCATAGTGGGCACCATATCCTGCGCGGTCTTCGGCTCCATATCCGGCGCCGCTTGCGCCACCCTGTCCTGCATAGGAAGCATAATGTTCCCCCGCTTCGAGGCGGGAGGGTATCCCAAGGGGCACGCGGCGGCGCTTATGTCCAACGCCTCCCTCCTGGGGCTTCTGATACCCCCAAACGCCACGCTCATAATCTTCGCCTGGATAAGCGGGCAGTCCATATTGGCCTGTTTCCTCGCCACCGTGGTGCCCGGGTTGCTTGCCACGACCCTGATATGTCTTGTCAACCTGTACATACTTAAGGACGACCCGTCGGTCCTGGTGTCCCAGCGCAGGAGCCTGCCCGAGAGGTTGAAGCTCCTTAAGCTCCGCTCCAAGGGGGCTATCCCGGCGCTGCTGTTGCCCGTTATAGTGCTTGGCGGGGTCTACGGGGGCATAATGACCACCACCGAGGCCTCCGCCGTGGCGGTGCTGTACTCCATACCGGTGGCCCTTTGGGTTTACCGGGGCACCGACTGGAGGGGGCTTGCGGGGGTCGTCGTGGAGTCCGCCATAACCACCGGCGTCATAATGGCCATGCTTTACTCGGTGTCCATGTTGTCCCGCCTCTACGTCCTGGAGGACCTGCCCAGCAAGATGCTTTACTTCTTCGAGTCCATATCCACCAACCGGTGGGTCATAATGGGGATGATAAACGTCTTCCTGGTCATAATGGGCATGCTCATGGACGACATAAGCGTGGTGGTGCTCACCACCCCAATAATGATGCCCATAATAGCCAAGCTTGGCTTCAACCCCATACACTACGCGGCGGTGGTGGGGGTCAACACCGCCCTTGGGTGCATAACCCCTCCGGCGGCGCCGGTCCTCTACCTTGGAGGGCGTCTTGCCAGGGCCCCAATAAACGAGATGATGGGGCCGGCCCTTAAGTTCATGCTCCTGTGCTGGGTGCCAGTCCTGCTCTTCACCGCCTACGTGCCCAAGCTTGTGCTTTTCCTACCCCACGTCCTGCTGGGGGTGCCCTGGTGATGACCGCCGTGAGGCCCTCCGCCTCCACCTTGGTGGGGCTTGCCTGCCTTATCCTCCTGGGAGCGGCGGCGCTCACGGACCTTCCGGGGTTCTACGCCCTGTCCGCCGGGGCGGGGGCCCTGTCGAGGGTTCTTAAGAAGAGAGGGCTTTGATCTTTTGCTCCCCCGGAGCGAGCTAACTCAAACTTGAAGCCCCTGACCGCTAAATTTATAATCCTATAATCCTAAGGCGGGAGGGGGCTTGATCTTGTGGCTACTGATGTATCAGCAGACCCCTCGGCTTTCCCCGTTGGAGCCCCGGTTTTAGCGGGATAACTTGGGTTTCCACGCTGGCGTGCCGGCCATGGAGGGGGCCCCGCCTTTTGTGGATCCCATGGTGCTTGATATCTGATATATCTGTGTTAGAATACACAAGGGGGGCTTTCCATTGGAGCTTAACCTCAAGTCGCTCCGCGAGCAGGTGTACGAGTACTTGAAAAGGGAGATGAACGAGGGGCGGCTTAAACAGGGCTCGTTTCTCGACCTCAACGAGATAAGCAGGAACCTTGGCATGAGCAAGACCCCTTTGCGGGACGCCCTTTTCCAGCTGGAGGCGGAGGGTTTCGTGACCATATACCCAAGGCGGGGCATCATGGTGAACCCTCTGGATCTCAAGAAGATAAAGAACATCTACGAGATCCTGGGAGCCCTGGAGGGGGCGGTGGTGGTCAACGAGGCCCTCAAGATCACGGATCAGCATGTAAAGCGCATGGAGGCCTTGAACCTTGAGATGGAGGAGGCCCTTGGGGACGACGACTTCAATCGTTTCTACCGGTTGAACCTGGACTTCCACAACACCTACCTTGGGCTCTCGGAGAACCAGGACCTGCTCCACACGGTGAGGATACTCAAGGAACGGCTCTATGACTTCCCAAGGAGCAAGGGGTTCGTGAAGGAATGGGAGCTCAACTCAGTTAAGGAGCACCAGGAGATAGTGAACCTCCTTGGGAGGAAGGACTTCAACGGAGCCGCGGAGTACATACGGGACGTGCACTGGTCCTTTGAGGTGCAGGAGCGGTTCATAAGAAAGTACTACTTCGCAAGTCAATGGGAGCTGGACCCTATAAAGGAGACCAAGGAAGAAGGTTCCATGTAACGACGGGCGGCCCTTGGCGACCGCCCAAGGGGGGCGGTGTGCCGCGTGAAGGGTTTAGTTTACGACGTAAAGCGCTACTCCATCCACGACGGTCCCGGCATAAGGACCACGTTCCACCTCAAGGGGTGTCCCTTGAGATGCCTTTGGTGCCACAACCCGGAGAGCTGGGAGTTCGGCCCCTCCCTCTCCTACTCCGTGGAGAGGTGCGTGGCCTGCGGGCGGTGCGTAGGGGCCTGCCCTAAGGGGGCCCTTAAGATCGCGGAGAGATTGCTGATAGACCGCGCTGTCTGCGATCTTTGCGGCACGTGCGCCGATCAATGCCCAACCGAGGCCCTCAAGAAAGTGGGGTTTCAGATGACCCCCGAGGAGGTGCTGCGCAAGGCCCTTGATGACGAGATCTTCTTCGACGAGTCCGGCGGAGGGGTCACCTTCTCCGGCGGGGAGCCCCTCTCGCAGATGGAGTTCCTCCTGGCCTGCATGGGGCTTCTCAAAGACGCGGGGGTCCACGTGGCCTTGGACACCAGCGGCTACGCCCCCCTTGAGGGGGCCCTTGCGGCCGGCAGGGCATCGGACCTAATCCTCTACGACCTTAAACACATGGACGACGAGCAGCACCGGCGCCTCACAGGCGTTGGCAACGGCCCGGTGCTGGAGAACCTTAGGGCCCTCGTTGAAGGGGGCTGCGGCGGGAAGATATGGATAAGGTTCCCCCTCATACCATCGCTGAACGATCAACCTTCCAACGTAAGCCTCATGGGGAAGACCATGTTGGAGCTTGGGCTTAAAAGGATTCACGTGCTTCCGTATCACTCCGCGGGGATGCAGAAGTACCGCCGCTGTGGGCTGGAGTATGGGCTTGCGGAAATGCCGGAGGTGGCCCCCCCGTCCGCCGATTTGATGTGGGAGGTGGCGGGGATCCTTGAAGAGATGGGCTTGGAAGTCAAGGTGGGAGGGTGATGAGGATGAACGAGCGGATAGCAAGGTTGAGGGAGGAGAGTTTTTCCACGAAGCCCAGCGTCTCCATTGAGCGGGCGCTCATCGTGACGGACTTCTACCGGGAGAACTACGGCAAGTACTCCACCCCGGTCATGAGGGCCATGAACTTCAAGAACCTGTGCGAGAAGAAGACCATCTACATAGGCCCCCTTGAGCTCATAGTGGGGGAGAGGGGGCCAAGGCCCAAGGCGGTGTCCACCTTCCCGGAGCTCAACTGCCACTCCGCGGAGGACCTGCGCATACTCAACTCCCGCCCCATGACCAGCTACTCCGTGTCCGAGGAGGACATAAAAGTTTACGAGGAGCGGGTGATCCCCTACTGGAGGGGAAGGTCCCTGCGGGACAAGGCCTTTGAGCGGATGCCCAGGGAGTGGCTGGACCTGTACGAGGCGGGCTGCTTCACCGAGTTCATGGAGCAGCGGGCCCCGGGGCACACCGCCCTTGGGGGCAACATCTACCAGATGGGGCTTGAGGACTTCAAGGAGAGGATAAGGTCCGCCAGGAGCTCCATAGATTGGCTCAACGACCCCCACGCCATGGCCAAGGACGAGGAGCTCAAGGCCATGGAGATAGCCTGCGACGGGGCCATCATCTTCGCCCTAAGGCACGCGGAGGAGGCGGAACGGATGGCCTCCGCAGAGGAGGACCCCCAAAGGCGGCGGGAGCTTTTGAGGATAGCGGAGGTGTGCAGGAGGGTTCCCGCCAAGAGCCCCAGGGACTTCTGGGAGGCCCTTCAGATGTACTGGTTCTGCCACTTGGGCACCATAACGGAGCTAAACGGCTGGGACGCCATGTCCCCGGGGCACCTGGACCAGCACCTTGAGCCCTTCTACCGCAAGGGGCTTGAGGAGGGGACCCTTACCCGGGAGGCCGCCAAGGAGCTCCTGTCCTGTTTCTGGATAAAAGTGAACAACACCCCGGCGCCGCCTAAGGTCGGCGTGACCGCCCAGGAGAGTGGCACCTACAACGACTTCACCCAGATAAACCTGGGGGGGGTGAGGCGGGACGGTTCCGACGGGACCAGCGAGGCTTCCTACCTTATACTGGAGGTGCTGGACGAGCTGCAGCTCCTGCAGCCGCAGGTGAGCGTCCACGTATCCCAGAGGACCCCCGACAGGTTCTTGAAGGCCGCCGCCAGGGTCATCCGCCGAGGCTCCGGCTATCCGTCGGTGTTCAACTCGGATCTTGTGGTGCAGCAGCAGGTGCGGATGGGCAAGTCCGTGGAGGACGCCCGGGAGGGGGGCACCAGCGGGTGCATAGAGACCGGGTGCTTCGGCAGGGAGGCCTACATACTGCACGGCTACCTCAACGTGCCAAAGATATTGGAGATAACCCTTAACGACGGGGTAGACCCCTTAACGGGCAAGAGGATAGGCATCCCCACCGGCGGTCCTTCGGCCTTCAGGAGCTTCGACGAGCTCTACGAGGCCTTCGAGAGGCAGCTTCGGTACGTGGTGGACGTGAAGATCCGGGTGGACAACTACCTGAGCGCCATGTTCGCCGAATATGCCCCAGCACCGTTCCTGTCGGTGCTCATAGAGGGCTGCATAGAGAGCGGAAGGGACTACTACGACGGGGGGGCCAAGTACAACACCGACTACATCCAGTGCTGCGGCATAGGCACCGTCACCGACAGCCTATCGTCCATCAAGAAGCACGTGTTCGACGATGGCCGCTACAGCCTGGAGGAGATGGTTTCCGCCTGCAACAGCAACTGGATGGGGTACGATGAGATGCGCCAGTACCTGTGGAACCGCACCCCCTTCTTCGGCAACGACGACGATTACGCGGACCAGATAATGAGGCGGGTCTACGAGTCCCTGGTGGGGGCCATAGAGGGCAAGAACTCCCCCAAGGGGCCCACGTATCACATAAACATGCTGTCCACCACGTGTCATGTGTACTTCGGCAAGAAGCTAGGGGCCACCCCCAATGGCCGTTTCGCCCACATGCCTGAGTCCGACGGCACGTCTCCTTCCCACGGGGCGGACAGGAACGGGCCCACGGCGGTCATAAAGTCCCTGTCCAAGATGGACCAGGTGAAGTCCGGGGGCACCCTGCTCAACCAGCGGTTCCTTCCCTCGGTGTTGGCCGGCGAGGAGGGGCTTGAGAAGCTTTGCCGCCTCATAAGGACCTACTTCAGGCTCGGCGGCCACCACATACAGTTCAACGTGGTGGATTCCAAGACCCTTAGGGACGCCCAGGAGAACCCGGAGAACTACCGGGGGCTGCTGGTGCGGGTGGCGGGGTACAGCGACTACTTCGTGGACCTGGACCGTTACCATCAGGAGGAGATAATAGCCAGGACCGCCCAGGAGGAGATCTAGGGCCCCTTGGGGCGGCAGCATAGTGAATCTGATAATTTTCTTGGGGGAGCCGGGGCTCCCCCTTTTTTCGAATATGTGCTATCTTGTATCGGTGCGCCGGTAAGGGGCAATTCCCTTTTTTGCCGACTTTTTATGCGAGTTTTGAGGTTTTTTGACTTGCAAATGCAACATGAACCGGCGGTTTAGGGAGCTCCTCCGGGTGGTACTTTTTTTTGTGAGTTTGTTATAATAATCCCAATGGGGCAGGATGCGGAGGCGGGGGAGAGACGTTAACCTCGTCCCTGGCCCCTTGGGACGGAGGAAATTAAGGAGGTAGGATAGGATGCGACCGAAGGTTACGTTGGATGGCAACGAAGCGGCGGCCTACGTGGCCCATGCGACCAGCGAGGTCATCGCCATCTACCCAATAACCCCATCTTCCAACATGGGGGAGTGGGCGGATCAGTGGAGCGCCGAGGGAAGGACCAACATATGGGGTGCGGTTCCCACGGTAGTGGAGATGCAGAGCGAGGCGGGGGCCAGCGGCGCCTATCACGGGGCCCTTCAGGCGGGAGCTTTGGGCACCACCTTCACCGCTTCCCAGGGGCTTCTGCTCATGATCCCCAACATGTACAAGATAGCCGGTGAGCTCACCAGCACGGTTATGCACGTGTCCGCCCGGTCCGTGGCGGCCCACGCCCTTTCCATATTCGGCGACCACGCGGACGTTATGGCCGCCCGTTCCACCGGGTGGGCCCTTCTGTGCTCCGGCTCCGTCCAGGAGGTCATGGACCTTGCCCTCATAGCCCAGGCGGCCACCCTGGAGGGTAGGATTCCCATCCTCCACTTCTTCGACGGTTTCAGGATCAGCCACGAGGTGTCAAAGGTTGAGCAGGTCACCTACGACGACATGAGGGCCATGATAGACGAGGACCTGGTGCGCGCCCACCGGGAGAGGGCTCTTAACCCCGACGACCCCATAATCCGCGGCACCGCCCAGAACCCGGACACCTTCTTCCAGTCCATGGAGTCCAGGAACCCCTACTACATGGCCATGCCCGACGCGGTGCAGCGGGCCATGGACAAGTTCGCCAAGATAGTGGGGCGTCGATATCATCTGTTCGATTACGTGGGGGCTAGGGACGCCGAGAAGGTCATAATCATGATGGGCTCCGGCGCCGAGGTGGCCCACGAGTGCGTGGAGTACCTGGTGGAGAGGGGCGAGAAGGTTGGGCTCATCAAGGTCCGCCTCTTCAGGCCCTTCAGCGTGGAGCACCTGCTTAGGGCTCTGCCCGCCACCGTGAGGTCTGTGGCGGTTTTGGACCGCTGCAAGGAGCCCGGCGCCGGCGGCGAGCCCCTGTACAAGGACGTGGTGGAGGCCCTCGCCAACCGGCCGGAGATAATGGTGGTGGGCGGCCGTTACGGGCTGTCCTCCAAGGACTTCACCCCCGCCATGGTGAAGGGGGTCTTCGACGAGCTGGATCGTCTGGAGCCCCGGAACGGCTTCACCGTGGGCATAGAGGACGACGTGACCTACCTCTCCATCGACTACGATCCCTCCTTCGTCACCGAGGATCCCAAGACCGTCAGGTGCCTGTTCTACGGCCTTGGCTCCGACGGGACCGTGGGGGCCAACAAGAACTCCATAAAGATCATAGGCGAGGAGACCGACTACAACGCCCAGGGCTACTTCGTCTACGACTCCAAGAAGTCCGGCGGCCTTACCATAAGCCATCTCCGGTTTGGACCCAAGCCCATCAGGGGCTCCTACCTGGTGGGCAGCGCCAACTTCGTGGCGTGTCATCAGTTCTCCTTCATAGAGCGGCTTAACGTGCTGAAGAGGGCCGCCAAGGGTGGGGTGTTCCTGCTCAACAGCCCCTACGGGCCCGATGAGGTCTGGGACCACCTGCCCAAGACCATTCAGAGGGAGATCATAGAGAAGCAGCTCAAGTTCTACGTGATAGATGCGGTTTCCATCGCCAAGGAGACCGGCATGGGAGGCCGCATCAACACCATCATGCAGACCTGCTTCTTCGCCATAAGCGGGGTGCTCCCCAAGGACGAGGCCATAGAGCAGATAAAGAAGTCCATCAAGAAGACCTACGGCAAGAAGGGCGACGCGGTGGTACAGAAGAACATCGAGGCGGTGGATGCCACCCTTGCCCACCTGCACGAGGTGAAGGTGCCCGACAAGGTTACCAGCACCTTCGACCTTAAGCCCCCCATGTCCGAGTGGGCCCCCTGCTTCGTGAAGGAGGTCCTGGGGCCCATGCTCATAGACGAGGCGGACTCGGTCCCCGTTTCCGCCCTGCCCCCCGACGGGACCTACCCCACCGGCACTTCTCAGTACGAGAAGCGCAACATAGCCATAGACATTCCCGTGTGGGACCCCGAGGTGTGCGTCCAGTGCGGCAAGTGCTCCCTGGCGTGCCCCCACGCGGCCATAAGGGCCAAGGTGTACGATCCCAAGTTCCTGGAGGGGGCCCCTAAGACCTTCAAGTCCGCGGACGCCAAGTGGAAGGACTTCCAGGGCATGAAGTACACCGTGCAGGTGGCGCCGGAGGACTGCATAGGCTGCGGGCTTTGCGTACAGAACTGCCCCGCCAAGAACAAGGCCAACCCGGAGTGGAAGGCCATAAACATGGAGTTCAAGCTGCCCTTGAGGGACCAGGAGGCGGAGAACTGGGACTACTTCCTGGCCCTTCCGGACGTGGACAGGAGCAAGCTGAACAAGTCCACCGTTAAGGACATCCAGCTCCTGCGCCCCCTCTTCGAGTTCTCCGGGGCCTGCGGCGGCTGCGGCGAGACCCCGTACCTGAAGCTGGCCTCCGCCCTCTTCGGAGACAGGATGATGGTGGCCAACGCCACGGGCTGCTCCTCCATATACTGCGGCAACCTGCCCACCACCCCCTGGACCTACAACGACTTCGGCAGGGGCCCCACCTGGAGCAACTCCCTCTTTGAGGACTGCGCGGAGTTCGGCCTTGGGTTCAGGTTGGCGCTGGATCAGAAGGCGGACTACGCAAAGGTGCTGCTTAAGAAGCTGGCCCTCCAGATAGGGGACGACCTTGTGACCGCCATACTGGAGGCTAGGCAGGTGACCGAGGAGGAGATAGAGGCCCAGCGGGAGAGGGTGGCCATCCTGGAGGACAAGCTCTGCGAGATAGGCACCGCCGAGGCGGTGGAGCTGCTCTCCGTGGCCTACGCGCTGGTGAAGAAGAGCGTGTGGATAGTCGGCGGCGACGGCTGGGCCTACGACATAGGCTACGGTGGGCTGGACCACGTGATATCCATGGACAAGAACGTCAACATCCTGGTGCTGGACACGGAGGTCTACTCCAACACCGGAGGCCAGATGTCCAAGGCTACCCCGCGGGGCGCCGTGGCCAAGTTCACCGCCGGCGGCAAGAGGACCGGCAAGAAGGATCTGGCGCTCATGGCCATGACCTACGGCCACGTCTACGTGGCCCGGGTGGCCATGGGGGCCAACGACAGCCAGTGCGTGAAGGCCTTCCTTGAGGCGGAGGCCTACGACGGACCCTCCATAATCATCGCCTACAGCCACTGCATCAACCACGGCTTCGACCTGAGGTACGGTTTCGAGCAGCAGAAGCGGGCGGTGGAGTCCGGGCACTGGATCTTGATGCGGTACAACCCGGAGCTTGCCAAAGAGGGGAAGAACCCACTAATATTGGACAGCAAGGAGCCCACCCTGCCGCTCAAGGAGTACGTTTACAACGAGACCCGTTACAACGTGCTCAAGAAGATGCATCCCGAGGTGGCGGAGGCCCTCTTGGCGGAGGAGGAGAGGGAGCTTCGTCAGCGCTGGCGCCTCTACAAGCACCTGGCGGAGATGCCGGTGGAGGGCTAGGTTTTAAAGGCCCTGATGGTATGCCGGGCGGGGGGAAGGTTCCCCCCGCCCTTTAAGTTTGCGGAAAGTTCAAAAGATATCCAAAGAAGCTTAACCACCCTGGAGGTGTTTTGAGTTGTCGGATGAGAACAGGATTAACGGCAACGGACAGCGTAGGGCCTATGTGAAGGTGGCGGAGGCCCCTCGGGAGGACAAGAGGGAAGTGGGTAGCTTCAAGGACCCCTTTGACGTGCCCAAACGGACCGTCGGGATAACCGAGACCGCCTTCAGGGACGCCCATCAGTCCATAATGGCCACCCGTCTTAGGACCGAGGACATGATACCCATAGCGGAGGCCATGGACCAGGTGGGTTACCACTCCATGGAGGTGTGGGGAGGGGCCACCTTTGACGCCTGCATGAGGTTCCTGGATGAGGACCCCTGGGAGAGGCTCCGGGAGATCCGCCGCCGGATGCCCAACACCAAGCTCCAGATGCTCCTTAGGGGTCAGAACCTGGTGGGCTACAGGCACTACGCGGACGACGTGGTTCGGGAGTTCGTCAAGCGCGCCATAGGCAACGGCATAGACATCATAAGGGTATTCGACGCTCTGAACGACTTGAGGAACATGGAGGTGGCGGCGGACCAGGTGAAGCGAGAGGGAGCGCATCTTCAGATGGCCATCTCCTACACCATATCCCCGGTCCACACCCTGGAGGCCTTCGTCAAGCAGGCGGAGGACATGGTGTCCATGGGGGCGGACTCCATATGCATCAAGGACATGGCGGGGCTTTTGTCCCCCACCGAGGCGGGGCGGCTCGTGCACGCCATAAAGTCCCGGATAGGCAAGGTGCCACTGCAGGTTCACAGCCACTACACCAGCGGTTTTGCCGCCATGACGTACCTTGCCTCCATAATGGCCGGGGCGGACGTGGTGGACTGTGCCATATCCCCCTTCTCCATGGGCACCAGCCAGCCCGCCACGGAGACCATGGTGGCGGCCCTTGCGGGAGGACCCTATGACACGGGCCTTTCCCTGGAGAAGCTGCTTCCCGTGGCGGAGCACTTCTCAAAGCTTAGGGAGAAGTACTCCAAGCTCATAATGGGAGTTCAAGGGGTGGACATAAACATCCTCATCTACCAGGTCCCGGGGGGGATGTACTCCAACCTGCAGAGCCAGCTCAAGGAACAGGGGGCCCTTCACAAGCTCAAGGAGGTCCTTGAAGAGGTTCCCAGGGTGAGGAAGGAGATGGGGTATCCTCCCCTGGTGACGCCTACCAGCCAGATAGTGGGAAGTCAGGCGGCGGCCAACGTGCTTGTGGGGGAGAGGTGGAAGGTGGTTCCCAAGGAGGTGCGTCAGGTGTTCCAGGGCTACTACGGCAGGACTCCCGCCCCGGTTGACCCGGAGATACTGAAGAAGGTTCTGGGAGACGAGGAACCCATAACCTGCCGCCCAGGGGAGCTCCTGGAACCGGAGCTTGATAAGGCCAGGAAAGAGGTGGAGCCCTGGATACTTCAACCGGAGGACGTGTTGTCCTACGTTCTTTTCCCCCAGGTGGCCAAGGACTTCCTGCCCCGCAAGTACGCCCGGGTCACCCTGAGGGACGTGGGGCTCGGGGAGCTCAAGGAGGAAGCGGCCTACCCGGTTTAATGGAGCAGCTTGATGGAGCAGCGGGACCCATAGGCGGATACCTTAGGTCCCGCTCTTTGTGTTTTTGGTGTATAATCTAAAGGGATTTTTTCTAGCAAGTGGGGATTCCAGGTTTTCAGATGGGGGAGGAGGAATGGACTTTGAAGAGGAGCATGATCTATCGCATGATGTTGCCCTTGTTGGCGGTTTTTTCCCTCTTTGCACTTTCCATTTGGCTTACCCTCAAATCTGCCCAGGACAGCTCGGAGGACGGGGTTTTGATAAATCTCGCGGGACGTCAGAGGATGTTGGCCCAGAAGATGGCCAAGGAAGTGGCTATGTACAGCGTCTCCCAGGATACCTCCTTTTGGGACCAAGCGCGGAGCACCGGGGAGGTCTTTGAGGTCACTCTTAATGCCCTGCTAAAGGGCGGTAGGGTCCCCTTGACCCTGGACGGCTCCTCCTCCGTGGAGATCCCGCCTGTTTCAGGCAACGTCCGGTCCTACCTTGAGGAGGGCCTAAGACTTTGGGATGCCCTGAAGGGGGCCCTGGGGAGGTTGGCCCAAGGGGACCAGGGGGCCCTTAAGGAGGTCATGGACATGACCCCTCAAGTTGTTAAGGCGATGGACCAGGCCACCGGGGCTCTTCAAAAGGACTCGGAGGCAAGGGTTCGTCGGGTAATCCGTATTCAGGAGATCTCCCTTCTCCTGAGCCTACTTACCCTGGTGGTGGGGATCCTTTACTTCCGGCGGATGGTGTCCCCCATAAGAAGGATGGCGGAAAGGGCCTCCAAGATGGGATCCACCGACGGGGACCTCACAGTAAGGGTGCCGGTGGAGTCCATCGATGAGACCGGCGCCCTTGCGGAGGGGCTCAACCGCTTTGCCGAGTTTGCCCGCTCCAAGTTCTACGCCTTTTCTAAGGCCTTCCAGGACTTCATGGCGGCCTTTTACGGAGTGCAGCGGTCTTTGGACGCCTTTTCCAAGGAGCTTGACGCCGTGCGCACTAAGGCCTCCGAAGGTTCCCGGGCGGCGGAGAACATAAACCATGCGGTGGTGCAGCAGTACGCCAGCTCCGAGGAGATAGCCTCCACTGCCCAGGCCTTGGCCCACTCGGCGGAGCAGCTTAATGAGGCGGTGTCCATGGTGGTCTCCCGGGCCAGGGACGGGGAGGAGAGGCTCAAGGATGCGGTGGATTTGATAAAGGGCATGGAGGACCGGGTGTCCAACGTGTCCCAGAGGGCCTCTTCCCTGGCGGAGCAGGCAAAGGTGATAAACTCGGTGGTCCAGGTGATCACCGGCATAGCGGAGCAGACCAACCTTTTGGCGCTGAACGCCGCCATAGAGGCCGCCCGGGCGGGAGAGGCGGGCCGGGGCTTCGCGGTGGTGGCGGAGGAGGTCCGCAAGCTTGCGGAGGAGAGCAAGGGGGCGGCGTCCAAGATAGAGGAGAGGTTGGGCCAGATAGTGGGAGGGATAGGGGATACGTCCAAGGACATATCCGTCATGTCGGAGGAGATGGACCGGGTGGCGGGCGGCATATCTAGCGTGGCCTCCTACATGTCCCAGATATTGGACGGGATGAGCTCGGTGAACGATGCCTCCCAGAGCGTGGCCGCCGGGGCGGAGGAGCTGAGCGCCTCTTCCCAGGAGATGGCCGCCGGGGCGGAGAGGGTGTCCCAGTACGTGGCTGAGCTCACGTCCCTGGTGGCTAAGACGGACCAGGTGGCGGTGCTTCTTGGGGAGGGCATGAGGTCCGTGGTGTCGGGACTCGGCGACGCGTTGGAGATGGGGAAGAACGTGTTGAACGACCTATCGAGGCTCAAGTACACCACCTGCGAAGACTTCGCCTCCATGTGCGACGCCGCTGTGGCGGGCCACAGGATGTGGATGGAGAACCTTAAGAAGTACATCGACAGAGGGGACTTCTCCATAGAGGTTGACCCCACCAGGTGCCGTTTTGGGGTCTTCGTGTCCGTGGCGGAGCCCCCGGGGTCGGTGAAGGGCCGCTGGGGCGAGGTTTTGAGCCTTCATGAGGAGCTCCACCGCATAGGCCATCAGATCCAGAACGCCGTGGAGTCCAAGGAGTCCCACTTGGTCCAGGAACTCTACAGGAGGGCTCAGGACGTGAGCTCAAGGCTTATATCGCTTCTTACGCAGCTGAGCAGGACCTGTTCGTCGGGGGTCTCGCTGGCCCTCCCCGGTTGAGGTGTTTTGATTTAAAAACGTAGGTCCGCCTCCCGGTCGTACCCCCCAGCAAGGGAACCGGGAGGCTTATTTTTTTAGGATTTGACCTCCTATGGTGGTTTTTATGGCTTTTATTGTCAGAAATGGTTGTAAATCTTTTTCTTTTGTTGGGGTTTGCGTAACATACGCTCAAGGTTGGAGGCTGTAAAGTATCTGGCAAAAGATGAGCTTGGGAAGAGGAGGTAGATTAGGATGATGGCTTACCTGTCGGTGTTGGTGTTCTGCCTTTCGGTGTTCGGGCTTTTCGAGCTGCTGGACCTTGGGGGGATGGGATTGTCAATGCTGGTGCCCCCCAGGATCCGCCACGCCCTCTTCGGAGCCATAAGTCTGTGCGTGTCATTCATAGTCATGGCGCCCCTTTCCCTGTAAATAAAATGTGAGATGGTGATGACAAGGTTGAATCAGATTTCCGCGGACTCCTAGGGCCCTTCTTGAGAGGGGCCCTTAAACTTTGCGGCCTTTCGCTTTCCCTCCCGGCATCCGGCTGCCCCGGCCGCCGTATCCTCACCGGATCCCTTCTCACTCAAGAAAACGCCATCCTTTCTCATGGTGACATTTTCCCCGTCCCCTTATAGGGTGACAATATCACTGGCCGGGTACAGCTTAGGTTTGGAAGGTTGACATACCGGCCCTTAGGGGGTAACTTCTTCGGAGTTCTTGTCACTCATCACTCATCAATCATCACGATTGAGATTAAGTTCGAGGGGCTGGTTTTTGGATGGACAGGGCTTTGGACGTGGAGCTCAAGGTTTTGATGATCATAAGGGACTCACCGGTTCCCATGGGGGCTGGGGCCATAAGGCGCGAGCTTGAGCGCAGGGGCATGTTCCTTTCCGAGGCCACGGTGGGGCGGCTGCTTACGGACCTTGAGGTGAGGGGGATGCTCCGGAAGGACAGGAACAAAGGCCGCCACATGACGGAGCTTGGGCTCAACCGTCTTGCGCTTCTGGAGAGAAACAGCCTGAGCAGCGCCATGGCCATGGGCCTGGTGGATTCGATCCTGTCCAGGGAGGGGGAGCGGATTTTGGAGCTCCTTGAGGCCCGGCGGGCGGTGGAGCAGGAGGTGGCCCGCCTTGCGGCCTTGAGGGGAACTCCGGACCAGATAAGTGCCCTGTGGTCCTCGGTGGAGTGCATGGAGGAGGCGGTCCGCATGGGAAACCCCGTGTGGGAGGAGGACTCCAGGTTCCACCGGATGCTGGCCATGGCGTCGGGGAACCGGCTTTTGGTGTCGGTGGTGGAGCTTCTTCGGCAGAACCCCTTTGAGGCCAGGGAGCTTGAGATGGTGCGCCGGAAGGCTGGGAGGCTCTCCAACTCGGACCACCGGTCCATAATGGAGGCGGTGTCAAACCACGACCCCGACGAAGCGGAGATGGCCATGCGCCGCCACATAGACAACCTGGTGGCGGACTGCAGGGCGCTTATAGGGACCAAGACCGCCGAGTCGGGGAGCTGACGGGATAGATACATCGATTTCCTTAGGCGCCGGGGTCCATGTGGGGTAATTTACCTGCAAAATCGTAAATAAGGAGGGGATTTCGTTGAGGATTCTAAGGAGCGTTGCCGCCGCTTTGTTGGCTTTGGGTATTGGGGCCTCCTGTGCCATGGCGGGAGGGGAGATAAAGATAGGCCACTCGGTGTCCCTCACGGGCGGGGCCTCCATGTGGGGGCAGTCGGAGAAGCTGGCCCTTGAGCTTTTGGTGAAGAAGATAAACGCACAGGGTGGGGTCATGGGCAAGAAGCTGAAGCTGATAAGCTATGACAACCGCAACGACCCGGTGGAGTCGGTCAACGTGGCCCGACGGCTTGTGGACGAGGGAGTGGTGGCCATAATAGGCCCCGCCCAGAGCGGCAACGCCATCGCCGCCGCCCCGGTGGTGGAGAGGGGCAAGGTGCCCATGGTGGTCACCACCGCCACCAACCCATACGTCACGGTGGACAAGAGGACCGGCAAGACCCGTAGGTTCGTCTTCCGCCCCTGTTTCATAGACCCCTTCCAGGGCACCGTGGCGGCCCGCTTCGCCTACCGGGACCTCAAGGCCCGGCGGGCGGCGGTACTTTACGACGTGGGCTCCGATTACGGCCAGTGGCTTGCCAAGTACTTCGAGGAGGCCTTCGCCAAGGAGGGCGGAAAGGTGGTGGCCAAGGAGGCCTTCAGGACCGACGAGCTCGATTACCGGGCCCAGCTCGGCAAGATAAAGCAGCTTAACCCGGACGTGATCTTCATCCCCACCAGCCAGAAGGAGGCCGCCATGGCGGCCAAGCAGGCCAGGGACCTTGGCATAAAGGCCCGGCTCCTTGGCACCGACAACTGGGGAAGCCCGGACCTTATGGACCTTGGGGGCAGCGCCGTCCACGGGAGCTACTTCGTCAACCTGACGGACCTGTCGGACCCGGACATAGTGGGCTTCGTCAAGGAGTACAGGAAGGCCTACGGGGCGGATCCGGTGCTCCCCAACCCGGTGATGGCCCAGGACGCCCTGCTTTTGCTGGTGAACGCCATGAAGACCTCCAAGAGCCTGGACGGGGAGGCCCTCGTAAGGGCCATGGAGTCCACCCGGAACCTCAAGGTCACCAGCGGCGTTTTGACCATCGACCCCAAGACCCACGACCCGCAGGACAAGCCGGCGGTTATCCAGAAGGTGGACGCCAAGGCAAAGGCCTTCGTGTTCGTGAAGAAGTTCGATCCGCGCCAGCGCTGAGCTTTGGCGAAGGAAGTACGTGCAACGCTTAAACCTCCCCGGGAGGACCCACTCCCGGGGAGGGCTTGGTTCTTTTTTTGAGATTTTAAAACTTAAAGTCATTAATTTAGCAGCTCGAGAGGCAGTGATGAATCCTTGTTGCTTCAGACGCTTATTACGGGCCTTTCGGTTGGGAGCGTATACGCCCTGATGGCCCTTGGATACTCTTTGGTCTTCAGCGTTCTTAACTTCAGCAACTTCGCCCACGGGGCGGTCATCATGCTTGGGGCCTACATAGGCCTTGGGGCGGCGGTGAGGCTCAACTTCGGCCTTGGAATGATGCTCTGCGCCAGCGCCCTTGGCGCTGGGCTCATCGCGGTGGCGAACGAGAAGCTGGCCTACTCCGCCATAAGACGCAAGGGCTCTCAGCCTCTGTACCTCATGATATCCGCCATGGGGTGCGCGGTGCTCCTTGAGAACCTGGTATACGCCCTCATAGGCTCAAGGTTTCACTCGTACCCGGAGTTCTTCGTCCGCCGGGTGGTAAGGGTTTTCGGAGCCTCGGTTAGCCTCATGGACCTTTGGGCCTTCGGCTTCTCAATCCTTGCCATCGTGGCCCTTCACCTCTTCCTCACCCGTTCGAGGACCGGCATGGCGGTGAGGGCGGCGGTGCAGGACATGACCATGTGCTCCGTAATGGGGGTTGACGTGGATCGGGTGATATCCCTGGTCTTCTTCATGGCGGGCCTCTTCGGCGGCCTGTCCGGCGTTTTCCTTGGCATGAGGTATCTTGTCTACCCCACCATGGGCTGGATAACCAACAAGGCCTACATAGCGGCGGTCATAGGCGGCCTTGGGAGCCTGCCGGGGGCCCTTCTAGGGGGGGTTATCCTGGGGGTGCTGGAGACGCTGGTGTCCGTCTACGTATCAAGCGTGATGCGGGACATATTCAGCTTCGGGCTTCTGGTCTTGCTGCTCCTCTTGATGCCCAACGGCCTTATGGGCCGCCGCTCCGCGGAGAGGATATAGGCCATGGACTACCTGCTGTCGGTACTGTCCCTTGGGGCCATAAACGCCATAGCGGTGCTGGGGCTTTCCATATTCACCGGCTTCACCGGCATGTTCTCCCTGGGGCACTCCGCCTTCGTGGGCATAGGGGCCTACGTGTCCGCGGTGCTCACCTACTACTGGTTCGTCCCCTTCCCGCTGGCCCTTTTGGCGGGGAGCCTTTCCGCCGGGCTGGTGGCCTGTCTGGTTGGGGCCCCGGCGCTGAGGGCCGACCTTAGGAGCGACTACTTCGCCATAGCCATACTGGGCTTCGGGGAGGCCTTCCGGGTGGCGGTGGAGAACCTGGACATAACCAACGGCGCCAGGGGGCTCCCCGGCCTGGACCCCCTGTCCACCCCCCTTTGGATCTTCGGTTCCCTTGGGGTGTGTCTTGTCCTGGCGGTGAACTTCGTCCGCTCCCCCCTGGGCCGATGCTGTGCCGCGGTGCGGGAGGACCCGGTGGCGGCCCAGATGGCGGGGGTGAGCCTTTTCCGCGCGCGCCTTGGGTCCCTTGTGGTGAGCGCCCTGCTTTGCGGCCTCTCCGGGGGTCTCATGGCCCATTACCTATCCTTCGTGCAGCCCTCCATGTTCACCCTCACCCAGTCCACCATGCTGCTGGCGGCGGTCATAGCGGGGGGAATGGGAAGCCTCACGGGCCCCATGATAATGTCCTTCGTCTTCGTGGCCCTGCCGGAGGCCTTGAGGGTGGCCCAGATATGGCGCCTTGCGGCTTACGGGTTGGTGCTGGTGGTGATGATGGTGCTAAGGCCCTCGGGCCTTATGGGCTACCGGGAGCTGTGGGACCTGCTGCCCGGGGCTTTTAAGGGAAGGAGGCGCATTCCCGGTGCTGGAGCTTAAGGTAGTTTCCAAGAGCTTCGGGGGGCTCAAGGCCCTCAACGACCTGTCCCTTTTGGTCCCTAAGGGCTCCATAAGGGGGCTCATAGGCCCCAACGGGGCTGGGAAGACCACGGTGTTCAACGTTGTGACCGGGGCGGTGCGCCCGGACTCCGGAAGGGTAACCTTCGAGGGCCGCGACATAACCGGCCTCATGCCACACCGGATAGTCCGCCTGGGGGTGTCCAGAACCTTTCAGAACATACGGCTCTTCCAGCGCCTGTCCTGCCTTGAGAACGTGTGCATCCCCATGCTGCCTTACGCAGGGCCCTTAAGGTCCATTTGGGGGTTCTCCGCCGATAGGGACCGGGACCGCCGGGGGATGGCGCTTCTTGAAAGGGTTGGCCTTGGGAGCCTGGCGGACCGTCCCGCCGGGACCTTGCCCTACGGTCTGCAGCGCAAGCTTGAGATAGCAAGGGCCCTGGCGTCGTCCCCCAAGCTGCTGCTCCTGGACGAGCCCGCGGCGGGGATGAACCCCGAGGAGTCCAGGAACCTTGCAGACTTCATCGCCCGGGTGCGGGATGACTTTGGGCTTACGGTGGTGCTCATAGAACACCACATGGACGTGGTCATGCGGATATGCGACGGTATAACGGTGATGAACTTCGGCTCCACCCTCTTCGAGGGAACCCCTTCCGAGGTGGTCCGTTCGGAGCTGGTGATGGAGGCCTACCTTGGGAAGTCCGGGGTGCTTTGCCATGCTTGAAGTTAAAGGGCTTTGGGTGAGCTACGGCAAGATACAGGCCCTAAGGGGGGTCTCCCTGGCGGTTGGAGACGGCGAGGCGGTGGCGGTGGTGGGCTCAAACGGGGCCGGCAAGTCCACCCTCATATGGACCCTGGCGGGGGTGCTGTCCCCTTCGGAGGGGGAGGTGTCGTTCCGGCGCCGCCCGGTACCGCCCAAGGCGTCCCTGGTGTCCCGCCTTGGCATAGCCCTGGTTCCGGAGCGCCGAAGGCTCTTCCAGGACCTCACGGTCCAGGAGAACCTGCTAATGGGGGCCTACGCCAGGACCCGTCAACAGGCCAAGGCCTCCATGGAGGAGGTGCTGGAGCTCTTCCCCCCCATATGGGACAAGCTGTCCGTAAGGGCCGGCTCTCTGTCCGGAGGGGAGCAGCAGATGGTGGCCATAGGAAGGGCCCTCATGTCCGATCCGGCGCTGCTCTTGCTGGATGAGCCCACCCTTGGTTTGTCTCCGCTTATGGCGGACCGGGTGATGGAGGCGGTGGCGGAGGTGAACCGCCGGGGGGTGTCGGTGCTTTTGGTGGAGCAGAACGTGGCCAGGGCCCTTGAGGTAACCCAAAGGGCCTACGTGCTTGAGGGTGGGAAGGTGGTAAAGGAAGGCCCCTCCGGCTGCATGATGGAAGACCCGGATGTGCGGCGGGCCTACCTCGGAGAGGTCTCGTAGCCCTGGATGGCGGCTTAACGGGGGAATGGGTAAGGGGGGATGAGGCTTACCCCCCGTCCCATTTCCCCCGTTGGATGGGGCTTGAAGGTCTTTACTTCTTAGCCTTGCCCTGGTTGGCCACCGCCTCCTGGGCCTTGGCGATCTCGTCGGGGTCTCCAAGGTAACGGTGGGATATGGGCTTGAAGTTCTCGTCTAGCTCGTAGAGTAGCGGTATGCCGGTAGGTATGTTGAGCTCCAGTATGTCCTGGTCGGAGACCTGGTCCAGGTACTTAACCAGGGCCCGTATGCTGTTGCCGTGGGCCACCAGGATGACCTTCTTTCCCTCCTTGAGGGACGGCACTATCTCGTCGTTCCAGCAGGGCAGCACCCGGGCCACCGTGTCCTTAAGACACTCGCCCAGGGGCACTAGGTCCCTTGGAAGACCCGAGTAGCGGGGATCCAGGATGGGGTCCCTCTCGTCCCCCTCGTCCAGCATGGGGGGCCTTACGTCGTAGCTGCGCCTCCATATCTTCACCTGCTCATCCCCGTACTTGGCGGCGGTCTCCGCCTTGTTCAGCCCCTGCAGGGTCCCGTAGTGGCGCGCGTTGAGCCGCCAGCAGGGCTTGGCGGGTATCCACATTAGGTCCATCTCCTCCTGGATGAGCCAGAGGGTCCTTATGGCCCTCTTGAGCACCGACGTGTAAGCCAAGTCGAAGGTGAACCCCTCCTCCTTAAGGGTCCTGCCCGCCCGCCGGGCCTCCTCGATGCCCTTGGGGGAGAGGTCCACGTCGGTCCAGCCGGTGAAACGGTTTTCCTGGTTCCACTGGCTCTCACCGTGCCTTACGAGAACTATCTTGTACAATCCATGTCACCGTCCTTTGGTGTTGTATTCCTGGTCTCTGGGACTCCCGTAAATGATATTCTCATATCATGGGCCTTTGCAACCTGGGGTAACCTGGATATTGGATCAATTGGATAATGGGATTGAAGAGGGGGTGCGACGAATGGAGAGCTTGGATGATTGGTCCCCGTACGATTTCCACCGCCCGGTGGAGAGAAGGGGTACGGGGTGCAAGAAGTGGGACCTGCTGGACAAGATATTCGGGGAACATCCCCTTGGCATGCTGCCGTTCTGGATAGCCGACACGGAGTTCAGGTCTTACCAGGGGGTCGTAGGGGCGCTTAAGGAGCGGGTTGAGCACGCCGTGTTCGGCTATCCCATGAGGGATCCATCAGTTCCCGAGGCGGTGGCGGCCTGGTGGAGCAGGCGGCACCGTTTCGACGTGGCTCCCCGCTGGGTATGCCACAGCCACGGGGTCATGGGGGGTATAGCGGTGGCCCTTAGGGTTTTCACCTCCCCAGGGGACCCGGTGGTGGTGCAGACCCCTATCTACCCTCCTTTCAGGTGGGTGGTGGAGACCAACCACCGGCGGCTGGTGGAGAACCCCTTGAGGGAAGAGGACGGGGTGTACCGGATGGACCTTGAGGGGCTCGAGAGGGCCTTTAAGGGTGGAGCCAAGGCCATGCTCCTTTGCAGCCCCCACAACCCGGTGGGAAGGGTTTGGACCAGGGACGAGCTATGGGCCCTGGCGGAGCTTGCGGAGCGTTACCGGGTTTTGGTCGTATCCGACGAGATCCATTCGGATCTTGTTTATCCTAGTTCCAATTCACACACCCCCTTCCCATCGGTTTCCAAGTGGTGTCTTGAAAACTCCCTGGTCTTCGGGTCCCCGAGCAAGTCCTTCAACCTGGCGGGGTTCTACACCGCCTACGCCATAATCCCAAACGGCGCCATGAGGAAGGCCTATGAGAGCGAGTTGAACCGTCTTTTCATGGACCAGGGCAACGAGCTGGGGCAGGTGGCCATGAAGGCCGCCTACCTTAAGGGGGAGGGCTGGCTGGAGGATCTTGTAAGGTACCTTGACGGCAATCGGAGGTTTGCCGCGGATGCGTTGGGCGCCATGAAGGGGGTGCGGGTGACAGTCCCGGAGGGGACTTTCCTCATGTGGATAGATTTCAGCTCCATGCTGAGGGATACGGATCTCACCGCCGGTGAGTTCCTGAAGGGCGCTGGGGTGGCGTTGAACAAGGGTGAGTCCTTTGGGGAGGGATTTGAGCTTTACGGCAGGCTGAACTTCGGCTGTTCCAGGTCCATGCTGGTAGAGGGGCTCATGCGGATCCGCGGCAGGGCGGAAGAGCTTGGGCTCCTTTGATCTTGTTACGGCAAGAACTAAAATATCCGGCCTTCGGCGTCACCCCTTTGGAGGAGGTGTTGGGTCTTGCGGATGGAATTAGAGCGGTTCTGCAGGTTTTGTCTCCCCGGTGATGGCGGGGAGCGTTTCGGGGTGCTCAAGGGCTATGGTGGAAAGGAGCGGATGCTTCTGGAGGAGGTGTCCGCCGGGCCCTTTGGGCCTTTCGAGAGGACCGGATCGAGTTTCGGCCTTGGAGAGGTGCGGCTTCTTCCCCCCGTTAAGCCTGGGTCCATATACTGCGTTGGGCGCAACTACGTGGAGCACGCTTCGGAGCTGGGGAACCAGGTTCCATTGGAGCCGCTGGTCTTTCTCAAACCCGTCACCGCCCTGATAGGCCATGGGGACGCCATAGGGCTGCCGTCCTGGGCTGGTAGGATCGACTACGAGGGGGAGCTTGCGGTGGTGATCCGAAGAAGCTGCAGGAACCTGTCGGAGGATGAGGCTTTGGATGCGGTGTTGGGTTACACCTGTTTCAACGACGTTACCGCCAGGGACCTGCAGCGGAAGGACGGGCAGTGGACCAGGGCCAAGGGCTTTGACACCTTTGCCCCCTTGGGCCCCTGGCTGCTTCTTGGGTCCTCCATGGAGGGCCTTGGAGATCTTGTGACCAGGGTGAACGGGGTGGAGGTGCAGCGGGGGCGTTTGGCGGACATGGTCTTCTCGGTGGGCAGGATAATATCCCACATAAGCCGCTTTGCCACCCTTATGCCCGGGGACGTGATAGCCACCGGCACTCCCGCTGGGGTGGGCCCCTTAAGGCCCGGCGACCGGGTGGAGGTGTCCGTGGAGGGCATAGGATGTCTTGTTAACTACTGTGAGGGTTGCTGATGCCTTTGGCCGTTGAACTGGGGCCCCTTAGGGGGTAATATCTAACCGGGTTTGGCGGTTTTGGGGATCTACCTTATTTCCCTTTATCCTTTTGGTTTCCGTCAAATTCAACCTTTTCTCCAGGGGGGATGGGCATGAGCGACAAGGTATGGGTTGTCATAGAGGTTGACGGGGACAGGTACGACGCCCACGTCTTCACCAGCCGGAGCGATGCGGAGCACTACGCCAACGAGAGGCTGGGCGGCGAGGGGGTGTGCTCCTGCTCATCCTGTTGCCCCACCGTGGTGGTGGTTCCTTCGGTCCTCGTGGGGAGGGAGGAGATTAAGGGCAAGGTGCAGGACTGGGGTGTGCAGGTGCCGGACGTGAACGAGTCCTTCGTGGAGGGTCTCATGGAGGAGATCGACTGGGAGGGCATCGACGTGGCGCCTGAGGAGGTCCGGGAGAAGTTCATCAAGGAGAGGGGCCATGAGGTCCGCAAGGAGGCCTGCGAGATCCTAAGGGAGTTCCTCATGGACGAGCTGAAGGACTACATCGAGAGCCAGTGCCACTGTGATGGCCAGGAGGGCTGATGGCCTTGCCGGAAGGTCGTGATTTGCCGGATTTGGTAGAGGAATCGTCGGTGCTTCGCAAGGCGGTGGCGGAGGAGCTCATGTCCATTGACGGCCTTTTGAGGAGCATGGCCTCCTCCAGGGAGCCGGGGGTGAGGTTTGCCATAGCCCATGCGCTGGCCTGCAAGAGGCAGGCCCTGTTCGAGCTCTGGACCGCCTTGCAGGAGATGGACGAGGGCATATTCTCCGGCTGCGGGGAGTGCGACTGCGGAAGGCTTTAAGGCCCTCTGGCAGCTGCAGCCCCTTGAGGGGCGGCGTATTCCCGCGCTTTTGGGGGAGTTCTGCGGCGTGGTTTGATATGCAAGGGCCGGGGTTTTGCCCCGGCCCGTTTCGTTTTTTGGTCTTTTTACAAGCATCCGGAGCCTGTCAAGGTAAATGTCTTGACGGATGTTGCGGTGGGTGTTAGAGTACACTGGCTGCTTTGTGGCGGGGAGGTTCTCTTCATGGACGACCTTTTGGACCAGCGGTTGAGGCTTTGCGACCTTTACGACCTCTACGGGGGGCTTTTGACGCCTAAGCAGAGGCGGGCCTTTGAGCTGGTGGTCCTGGAGGACTGCTCCCTTTCCGAGGCGGCGGCGGAGCTCAACGTGAGCCGTCAGGGGGCGCACGATCTGGTGCAGCGTTCCAGGGAGCACCTTTTGTCCGCCGAGGAGTCCATGGGGCTTCTTGCGGAGAGGGAGCGCCTGCGGGAGGAGATCGAGAAACTGCTGGATCGTTACCGGCGGGATCTGCCTTCCGGCTTTGCGGATGAGCTGTTGGGTATCTTGGGGCGCAAGGAGGGACAGGTAGATGTTCGACTCCCTGAAGGATAGGTTTGAGAAGGTCTTCACCTCCCTTAGGGGCAAGGGAAAGCTGACCGAGGAGGACGTGAACCTGGCGCTTCGGGAGGTCAGGCTTGCGCTTCTTGAGGCGGACGTGAACTACAAGGTGGTAAAGGACTTCGTGGACCGAGTAAGGGTTCGGGCCACCGGTCAGGAGGTGCTTTCCTCCATAACCCCCGCCCAGCAGGTTTACGCCATCGTCTTTGAGGAGCTGCTGGACCTCATGGGCCGGGACGTGAAGCCCCTGTCCATAGCTTCCAAGCCCCCCACGGTGTACATGATGGTGGGGCTTCAGGGATCCGGTAAGACCACCACCGCCGCCAAGATAGCCCTCAAGATGAAGCGGTCCCACAGGCCCATGCTGGTGGCCTGCGACCTTCGGCGTCCTGCCGCGGTGGAGCAGTTGAGGGTGTTGGCTTCTTCCATAGGGGTTCCCTTCGTTGGGCCCGAGGAGGGGGAGACCGACCCGGTTAAGGTGGCCAGGAGGGCCATGGAGAGGTGTTCCGAGAGCCTGGTGGACCTGGTGATCGTCGACACCGCCGGAAGGTTCCAGATAGACGAGGAGCTCATGGAGGAGGTTCGGGTCCTCAAGGAGTCGGTGAACCCCCACGAGGTGCTTTTGGTGGTGGACTCCATGACCGGTCAGGAAGCGGTGTCCGTGGCCCAGGTTTTTAACGATCGCCTTGGACTTACCGGCGTGGTGCTCACGAAGCTGGACGGCGACGCCAGGGGCGGCGCGGCGCTCACCATAAAGGCGGTCACCGGCACTCCCGTGAGGCTCGCGGGGGTTGGCGAGCGGGTGGAGGACCTGGAGGCCTTCGACCCCAGCCGCATGGCCCAGCGGATACTTGGCATGGGGGACGTGATGGGTCTTCTGGAGCGGGTCCAGCAGGCCGCCTCCGAGGAGGACGTGGAGCGCCTTTCCGAGAGCCTAAAGAAGAACCGGTTCACCCTGGAGGACATGCTGATTCAGCTTCGGCAGGTTCAGAAGATGGGGCCCTTGGAGAAGGTGATCGAGATGCTCCCCGTGCCGGGGGCGTCGAAGGCCCTCAAGGACGCCCAGGTGGATCCTAAGAGGATAAAGCACATGGAGGCCATAATCCTCTCCATGACCCCCGCGGAGAGGCGCAGGCCGGAGATAATAAAGGGTTCCAGGCGGCGCCGCATAGCCCAGGGCTCCGGCACGTCGGTTCAGATGGTGAACCAGCTTTTGCATCAGTACGAGCAGATGAAGGACCTGATGAAGGCCTTCGGCAAGGGTCCTAAGAAGGGATTTAGGATCCCCCAGGGCCTTAAGGGTCTTTTCAGATAAGGTTCGTCCCCACCGGGGGCGCAGACCCATTTAAACAGGAGGTGTGTAAATCCATGGCGGTTCGCATACGTTTTACCCGTCAGGGGAGGAAGAAGAGTCCCTTTTATCGTTTGGTGGTGGCGGATTCCCGCTCCCCCAGGGATGGTAAGTTCATCGAGCTAATCGGCACCTACAACCCCATGACGGATCCTGCGGATCTCAAGGTGAACGAGGAGAGGGCCCTGTACTGGCTTAAGCAGGGGGCTACCCCTTCCGACACCGCCAGGGCGGTTCTCAAGAAGACCGGCGTCTGGGACAAGTTCACCGCCGAGAAGGCGTAAGAGGGTTTGGACTGCCATGCCCGACTACGCCGCTCTGGTGGAAGGCATAGTGAAGGGGCTGGTGGACTTGCCCGATCAGGTGCGGGTGTCCGAGGTCAGGAACGGCTCCGGTTCGGTCCTGGTGACCATAAAGGTGGCGGATCAGGACATGGGGCGGGTGATAGGAAGACGTGGGTCCACCATAAACGCCATAAGGCTGATAGCCAAGGCGGCGGCGGTGAAGGCCAAGGAACGGGTGGACGTTGAGGTGGACGAGGAGGAAGGCCCTGTCGATGGAGAAGAGCTCTAGGTCCCGGGTGATAGTGGGACGGATAGTGGGTACCCACGGTGTGAAGGGGGCCTTGAAACTCAAGCCCCTCACGGACTACCCGGACCGGTTCCTGGACATGGATAGCCTCTACCTTGAGCTGCCGGAGATCCGGGGCCGCAGGCGCCCTCCCAGGGAGCTGCCGGTGCTGGATATTCGCTTCCAGGACGGGAGGGACCTCTTCATAGTCACCCTTGAGGGGGTGGACAGCATGGAGGAGGCGGAGGAGCTCAAGGGAGCTATGGTCACCGTGGCCCCCGAGGAGCGGGTGCCCCTGGAGGAGGGGGTCTACTGGATAGACGACATCCTGGGCCTTCAGGTGGTTGACAATGACAGCGGCGAAGTGCTGGGTCTGGTGGAAGGGGTTCTTCCCACCGGCAGCAACGACGTCTACGAGGTCCGCACCCCCGACGGGGCCCTCAAGATGATCCCCGCCATCAAGGACGTGGTGATCCAGGTGGACCTTGAGGCTCGGGTTATGAGGGTCCATCTGCTGGAGGGCCTCTGGGATTGAGGCTTTGAGGGGATGAGGATAACCGTCGTTACCGCCTTTCCGGATCTCATAAGGGGTTACCTGAGCTTCAGCGTCATCGGTCGGGCGGTGTCCTCCGGGGTTTTGGACGTTCAGGTGCTGGATCTTAGGGACTTTGCCGACGGAAGTTACCGCCAGGTGGACGATTACAGCTTCGGCGGCGGGGGAATGGTGCTCATGGCGGAGCCCCTTTCCCGGGCGGTTGAGTCCGTGAGCGCCGGTTGCGAGCCCTTCGTGGTATACCCAAGCCCCCAGGGGGTTCACCTTCACCAGGAGCTGGTGGAGGAGCTGGCCCGCAAGGAGCATCTCTTGCTTGTTTGCGGCCACTACGAAGGGGTGGACGAGCGGTTTGTGGGGGAGCACGTGGACCTGGAGGTATCCCTTGGGGACTTCGTGCTAACCGGCGGGGAGCTGCCAGCCATGGCGGTGTTGGACGCGGTGGCCCGATTGGTACCCGGCGTGGTGGGCCGCATGGAGGCGGTTAGGGAGGACTCGTTCTACAGGGGCTTCCTGGACCATCCCCACTACACGAGGCCCGCGGCCTGGCGGGGTATTAAAGCCCCGGAGGAGCTGCTTGGGGGAGACCATGGGGTCATCGAGGAGTTCCGCCGTGGGGAGAGGGTTCGAAGGACCCTTGAGAGGAGGCCGGACCTGTTGGCTAGGACCGGTCTTAACGGACACCTCAACGGGGGCTTCTACGTGTACGTTGGGGAGGATGGGTGCGACCCCTTCAAGCTGCTTCCGCTTTGCGGCGCCTTCGGCGGCTTGCGGCTTCTGGCCCACCGGTCCCTTAAGGGGGACCTGGGCGGAGAGGGGGTAAAGTTCTTCCCCTCCTTCGGGGCCGCCTTGAGGTGGATAACCTCCAGGGAGAAGACCAAGCCCCTTGTGTTGGCCGTCTCGGAGGACGGGGACTTCCGGTGGCTTTCCGCCAAGAGGAGGGTTCTTGAGTATCAAGGCCCCTCGGTGATGGCCCTGGGAGGGCGGTTTGAAGGAGACGTGCTGCTCGGGTCGCTGAGGTCCCCGCGGGGGCCGGCGAGTTTGGGTGAGACCTTGTGCCACTGGCTCACCCGGTTCTTCCAGGTGGATGATCCTAGATCCCAGGAGGGCTGAGACCTTCCAGGGGGATTACAGGTTCAGTGTGTGGGCATCTGATCCGGAAGATCGGTGGTTTATCCGGTCTTATGGGAGCCCCTTGGGCTCATAACAGAAGAGACAAATGTCAGCGAGGAGGGAAAGAAGATGATAGATCCGCGCATCGCCTTGGTGGAGAAGAGGTATTCCAAGGCCGATCCCGTGCCCCCTTTCAGGCCCGGCGACACCGTGAAGGTGCACGTGAAGGTTAAGGAGGGCAACCGGGAGAGGATTCAGGTGTTTGAGGGCGTGGTGATAGCCCGGCAGCACGGAGGCATAAGGGAGAACTTCGTGGTGAGGAAGGTCTCCAACGGCGTGGGTGTGGAGAGGATATTCCCTATCCACTGTCCCACCATCGACAAGGTTGAGGTGGTGCGCCGCGGCCGGGTGCGCAGGGCGAAGCTCTACTACCTGCGGAAGCTGTCCGGCAAGGCGGCCAGGATAAAGGAGCGCCGGGAGTTCTAGCCTTTTGCCGATTGCCAAGGGCTTTTGGCGGTTCGAAGCAAGCGTCCCACCCCGCCGGGATCGGGGTGGGACGCTTGCTTTTTATTTCTTGGCTATGGGCCTCCCATGGTGATTAAAGCGACACCGCATCGGCGTGGAAGATTTGATTAGATGATTAAAAAATACAGACCTTCATGGGAGCGTTGCAGGGATGATACTTTTATGCTAAGTTAACCATTGTTTGAGGCCTCAAACATATGCTGTCCCAAGATCAAGGAGGTGTTCAATAGATGTTCCGTACCGCACGCCGCTTATGCGGACTATTGGCCATAACCGTCGCCATGACGGTCCCATCCATTGCCAGCGCCCACGGTGTTTGGATAGGGGAGCAGCAGTCGAAGATGACCATAATCCTTGGGGAGGGCGCTGCAAACGACGCTTACGATCCGTCAAAGGTCAAATGGGTCAGGGCGTATGGAGACGGTGCAGGCCAAGTACCTGTGGAAATTCAGAGGCTCCAGGACCACGTGGTAATAACTAAAGCCCCTGGAGCTCAGATAATCACCCTGGCCTTCGACCACGGATACTGGTCCCAGGACAGTTCCGGCAAGTGGCACAACAAACCCAAGTCACAAATCAACAACCCCGTAGGATCTGGCATGAAGGCCCTTAAGTTCTCCACATCCTACGTCGACCCTTCCGCATCCCCCGCCGTCATGCCTGACCTTGACCTGCAGGTGGTTCCGTCGGTAAACCCGCTGTCCCTCAAAAAGGGGGACAGCCTCAAAGTAAGAGTCCTGCTCCATGGGAAGCCGGTTAAGGGTGCCTCCCTGTACCCGGATTTTATCGGAGATGTGGATATGTCGGTTAAGACCGACGATGATGGTTACGCCATCATAAGAGTTCCATCCGCGGGGCTAAACGTGATAGGCTCAAAGGTGAACGTGGAAAACCCGGATAAATCCGACAGGGACGGGGAGAAGATAAACTACTTCGCTACTTTGGTTTTTAATCTACAAAAGGACGAGGACTAAAAGAAGGGGGGCATCCCTTGGGATGACCCCCTTCTTGCTTTTTGAGGTTTGTCGTGGACAAAGTTGCAAAAGCCATGGGTTTGCTCAGGGCTTTAGGTCCTCAAGGCCCTAGGACTGACCTGAGTTTGATAGTAAGATCCCGTATTCCATCAAGTAGTCGCTCCTTGTCCTCCAGGTGCTTCCCCACCAGGTCCATTATGGCGCTTCCAACCACAACTCCGTCCGCCAACGCCCCCGCCCTCTTGGCTCGTTCGGGGGTGCTGATGCCGAAGCCCACCACCGTAGGTATGCTGAAATGCCTCCTGACCCGCCGAAGGTAGCCCTCCATGTCCCCGTGAAGGTCCTTGCGGGATCCGGTGGTCCCCAGCATTGAGACGCAATACACGAACCCCCTGGCCTCTCTTCCCATCTCTTGGAGGCGTTTCTCCGGCGAATTGGGGGATACCATGGGGATGTTTATGAGCCCCTCGCGATCCAGGGCAGCCCGTAGGCTTTCCCCTTCGTCGAACGGGAGGTCTGCCACGATGACCCCGTCGATCCCGGCTTCCGCGGCCCGGCGGGCAAACCGCTCCTCCCCGCATTGCAGGATGGGGTTCAGGTATCCCATGAGAAGCAGCGGCACCTTAACGGTGTTCCTTAGGGTTTCAGCCAAATCCAGCACCGATGATAGGGTGGTTCCCGTCCTCAGGGATCGCTGTCCCGAGGCCTGTATGATCGGCCCGTCAGCCAGCGGGTCAGAGAACGGTATCCCCAGCTCCAGTATGTCGGCTCCAGAACTTTCCAGTGTGGAGCAGATATCCGCGGATGTGTTGATGTCCGGGTCCCCGGCCATCACGAAGGCGATGAGGGCCTTGCGGCTTTCGAATATTTCCTTAAGGCGGTTCATATGTTATCGCCTCCGATGATGAATTTCACTGTATGCAAGTCCTTATCTCCCCTCCCGGAGAGGTTTACGACTACCACCTGGTCCTTCTGGAGAGCAGAGGCATGACGGATTCCATGGGCCACCGCATGGGCGCTTTCCAGGGCCGGTATGATCCCCTCAAGGCGGGATAGGGTGAAGAAAGCTTCAAGGGCGTCCTGGTCTGTTACGGATGTGTATTCAGCCCTTTGAGTTTCCATGAGGAAGCTGTGTTCGGGACCCACGCCGGGGTAATCTAGGCCGGCGGAGATGGAATAGGCCTCTATTATCTGGCCGTCCTGGTCCTGAAGAAGGTAGGAGCGGCAGCCGTGGAACACGCCGGGGCGCCCCCCGGTTAAGGATGCGGCGTGAAGCCCCGTTTGAAGCCCCTTGCCTGCGGCCTCAACGCCGATTAGGCGGACGGATTTGTCCGGGATGAATGGGTAGAACAGGCCTATGGCGTTGCTTCCGCCCCCAACGCAGGCTATGAGGGCGTCGGGAAGGCGTCCCTCGTATTGCAGGATCTGCTGGCGGGTCTCATCCCCTATGACTCGCTGAAAACCCCTTACCAGCGATGGATATGGGTGCGGCCCTACGGCGGAGCCGATTATGTAGTGGGTGTCCTCCACGTTAGCCACCCAGTGCCGGATGGCCTCGTTTGTGGCGTCCTTCAGCGTCATGCTCCCCGATGAGACGGGGATGACCTTAGCTCCCAGGATGCAGATCCTTTCCACGTTAAGGGACTGCCGTTTCATGTCCTCAGCCCCCATGAACACGTGGCATTCAAGTCCCAGCTGGGCTGCCGCGCTGGCCACCGCAACCCCATGCTGCCCCGCGCCGGTCTCCGCGATGACCCTGCGCTTTCCTAGGCGGCGGGCCAAGAGCGCTTGCCCCAGGGCGTTGTTTATCTTGTGCGCCCCCGTATGGTTGAGGTCCTCTCTCTTTAGATATATCTTTGCCCCTCCGGCGTGGCGTGTCAGCCTCTCCGCAAAGGTCAAGGGTGTAGGCCGTCCTCCGTACCGGTGGAGCAGTTCCTTCAGCTCCTCTTGAAAGGCCCGATCCTCCTTTATCTCATTGTAGGCCCTTTCCAGTTCATCCAAAGCGGGGATCAGGGTTTCCGGTACGAACCTCCCGCCGAAAGGGCCGAAGTATCCACTTCGTATCATGGATGATCACCTCTCTTGTTTTTTGGTTCAGCCTTTGGCCGCCATGATCGTCATCCCCATGAGGCGGTGGTCTTTTATTCCCGAGGATGTTTCGATGGCGCTGTTTATGTCCACCCCATGGGGGCTTGCTTGCCCTATGGCCTTGGTTATGTTTTGGGGCCCCAACCCGCCGGCCAGGATGAAGGGGCGGGTAAAACGGACCCCCTGCAGCAGCGACCAGTCGAAGGGCTGCCCCGTGCCCCCGGAAAAGCCCCTTACCTTCGTGTCCAATAGGAAGAAGTGAGCCGCTTCCTTGTATCTTTCCAGGGCTTCAAGGTCTTCCCTGCGGGAGACCCCTAGGGCCTTTATGGTTTTGATGGGAAGATTCGCAAGAAGCGAAGGGGGTTCGCTTCCGTGGAACTGGAGGTAGTCGAACAGGCGGCTTTCGACGGCTTCCCGCAGCTCCTCTTCGGTGGGGTCCGCCATCACCCCCACCACGGAGAGGAACGGTGGAAGCCGTTGGATTATGGAAGCTGCCCGCTCAAGGCTGACCCTTCGGGGGCTTTGAGTAAGGATGAAGCCCACCGCGTCGGCGCCAAGCTTAGCGGCCTCCAAGGCATCTGCCTCATTGGTGATCCCGCAAACCTTTACCCGGATCACCGTATCAACCCCTTAAGCCTTTTTATGTGGGCGGAGGGGTCCTTGGAGACCATGAGGCTTTCCCCCACAAGGATCCCGTGAACCCCCGCCTTCTCGAGGAGGACCACGTCTTCCCGGCAGGAAATCCCGCTTTCGGCTATCACATACCGGCGGCTTGAGGGCTCAAGGCGTCTTAGTTCCTCCATGATCCGGCACGTGGTGTTAAGGTTTACGGAGAAGTCCCGCAGGTTTCGGTTGTTGATGCCCATGATGTCCGCTTCAGACGCCAAGGCTCTTCGGAGGTCCTCTGGGTCGTGCACCTCCACCACCGCCTCCAGGCCGATGGACCTTGCGGTTTTCAACATGCTCTGTAGCCTCTTGCCAGGTAGTATGGCGGCTATTAGAAGCACCGCGTCGGCCCCAAGGAAGAGGCTTTCATAAACCTGTACCGGGTCCACGAGGAAGTCCTTCCTAAGAAAAGGTATATCTGCCTTAGGGCGGAGCTGCCTCATCAGGTCCGGGCTTCCTTGAAAGAAGGGCTGGTCGGTAACTATTGAGACGCAGTCAGCCCCGCCTTTGATGTAGGCTTCAAGCAGTTTATCCGGTTCAAATGTGTCCGCCAAGATGCCCTTGCTGGGGCTGGCCTTCTTTATCTCCCCTATTATGGAGATCCCCGGCGCGGCCAGACGGGCCTTCAGCGACAGCTTGGGACTTTTTAGCTCTCGAACATGGCGGTTTTTCTCAGCCACTATGCGATCCAGTATCACACTGCCTCCTCCTTTCCTGTTATTGACCTGGAGAATCGAGCCACCTCTTCAAGCTTTTTCATGGCAAGGCCGCGGTCTATGATCTGTTCTGCCATGCGGGCTCCTTCGAATATCCCGGCGGCCAGTCCGTCCACGTAGAGGGCTGCGGCGGCGTTGAGAACCACCACGTCTCTCATGGGGCCCCTCATGCCGCTGAATATGTCCAGCAAGATCTGGCGGTTCTCATCTGGGCCGCCCCCCGAGGCGNACCCCAGGGGTGCTCTGGACAGCCCCGCGTCCTCGGGGAGTATCTCCATGTCCTGGATCTTCCCCCGGTCCAGCAGGCACACCCTGTTGGGGCCGCTAAGCGAAAGCTCGTCCAATCCGCCATGTCCGTGAAACACCATTGCCCTACTGACCCCGAGTATGGCCAGGACCTCCGTTATGGGCCGGACCAGCTTAGGGGAGAAGACCCCCACCAGCTGGTGGGTTGGCTTTGCTGGGTTTGAGAGGGGGCCTAATATGTTGAAGACCGTTCGAAGCCCTATGGCCTTCCGTACTGGGGCGACGTTTTTCATGGATCCGTTGAAGTGGGGGGCGAAGATGAAGCCGTAGCCAGTGTTGCTGATGCAGGCTTCCACGTCCTGGGGCTTATCCAAAAGCGGTATCCCTAGGGCTTCCAGGATATCGGCGCTTCCGCATCGGCTGGATACGGATCGGTTCCCGTGTTTGGCCACCGAAGACCCCGCCGCGGCGGCTATGAACGATGCGCCGGTAGATATGTTGATGGTTCCCGCCCGGTCTCCGCCGGTCCCTACGATGTCAAGGAGGGTTTTACACTTTAGATTCACGGGGACGGCTTTGCTCCTAATCACCGAGGCTGCGGAGGCTATCTCCTCCACGGTCTCCCCCTTTGCGCGAAGCCCCGCCAGGAAGGCCCCCACCAGGGCTTGGGGTTCACCGCCGGACAAGATGCTTTCCATGGCGTCCGCCATCTCTTGGGGTGTAAGGTTGGTTCCCGATAGGATCTTTTCAAGGTGCTCCCTTAACATTGGTGTCTCAGCTCCTTCCTGGTGGGTTTTGTGTGGTAGAAGTTCCTGATGATCCTCATGCCCCCTTGGGTGAGTACCGATTCGGGATGAAACTGGACCCCGAAGAGGGGAAGGCTCAGGTGCTGAAGCGCCATGATGGTTCCGTCATCCGTCCTGGCGGTGACCTTTAACTCCTCGGGAAGGGAGCTTTCTTCCAACACCAGCGAGTGGTAGCGGGTGGCCTTGAAGGGGGTGGGCAGTCCGGAGAAGATGCCCTCTCCGCTGTGGTGGATTGAGGAGGTCTTGCCGTGGCACGGCTTGGCCGATCGAACCAGGCGTCCACCCATGGCGCAGCCTATCGCCTGGTGCCCAAGACAGACCCCCAGGATGGGGATCCGCTCCATGAAGGTCCGGATCACTTCCATGGACACCCCCGCGTCCTCTGGGATCCCAGGTCCCGGGGATATGACGATGTGGGAGGGGTTCATGGCCTTGATCTTTGAAGGTGTGATCCGGTCATTTCGGACCGTCCGTACCTCGTCCAGTTCCGAGAGGTACTGCACCAGGTTCCAGGTGAATGAGTCGTAGTTGTCTATCATCAGGATCATCGGGTGTCTTCTCCTTTCTCCGCTATCTGCACGGCCCTTTCCAGGGCTTTGAACAGGGCCCCCGCCTTGTTTAGGGTTTCCTGGTACTCCGCCTCTGGGTCAGAGTCGTAAACTATGCCCGCCCCGGCCTGGATGTGTACCGTGTCGCCTTCTTTGACGATGGTCCTTATGGTGATGCAGGTGTCCATGTCCCCCTGGAATCCCAGGTACCCCACCGCTCCTGCGTATGGTCCCCTTGGGGTGCCTTCCAGCTCTCCTATGATCTCCATCGCCCGGATCTTGGGGGCCCCCGATACGGTACCCGCCGGGAAGGAGGAGATCAGAAGGTCCAGCGGTGTAGCCTCCGGTCTTTTTTGCCCTTCCACCTGAGACACGATGTGCATCACCTGGGAGTACCGCTCTATACCCATGAGCTCCGTGACCCTTACGCTTCCGGGCTGGCATACCCTTCCAAGGTCGTTGCGGGCCAGGTCCACCAGCATTACGTGCTCCGCCCTTTCCTTTTCGTTCCCCAGCAGTTCCAGGGCGGCGCGCCTGTCCTCCTCTTCCGTATCTCCCCTTTTACGGGTTCCTGCTAGCGGGCGGGTGACGGCCTTGGATCCCGTGAGTTTCACCATAAGCTCCGGCGACGAGCCTATGAGGGTGATGTCCGGCAGTTCCAGCAGGAAGTGATAAGGGGAGGGGTTGCATTCTTTGAGGGCTCGGTAGATCAGCGTGGCGGGAAGGTTGGTTTTGGCGGAGAACCTTTGGGAGAGGACCACCTGACATATGTCCCCCGCCATTATGTGTTCCCGGCCCTTTCGTACCATGTCAAGGAAGTCCTCTTTCTTAATGAACGGCTTTGGAGGGGAGAGGAAAAAGGAGGTACTAAGGGGCGTTTTATGGTCTAGGGGTGGCTCTAGGGATTCCCTTAGGCCGACCAGTTTTAAACAGGCCATGCGGTATAGGCCCTCCAGCTCTTCCTTTCCCATGTTCCTTGGGATGTGTTGGTTAACCGTCAGGAACATCTTGTCCCGTAGGCGGTCTATGGCTATCACGGAGGAGAACCCCATTAGTGACGCCGTTGGGAGATAGGAGCAGGGCAGGGTTTTGCCTTCGTCTGAGTGGAACAGATCCTCTAAGGCGCTTATTATGTCGTATGTGAAGTATCCCGCTACTCCTCCAAGGAACGGTGGAAGGTCATCTCTGGCTGGAGGGTATGTGCCGGCCAGGTAGTTTTCCAGGGCTTTTTTAAGCCCATCCCTGCCTTGGAACTCTGCCAAGGTCCTGCTCTGGGGGGCGGTTTTGATGCAGGTTTCGCTGGAAAATGTGAAGATCCCGTCCGGCTCGGTTCCTATGAATGAATACCTGCCCCACCTGCCCTGTGGGTCCGGGGTCTCCATGAGTAAGCTTCCTTGGGAAGGCCTTTTGAGGCTTTCGTAGATCATGAGGGGGTCCCGTCCCTGGAGGCTTAGTTCCATTATCACCGGTACTCTTTCGAAGTGAGAGCAGAGCCGCATGAAATCCTCAATGGGCGTAAGATTTTCATTTTGCCTGATTTCGTGAACTCCCATGTCTTGATCCTCCTCGTTGGAAATTAAAAATTAAAAAGCCGGGGTCCTTGTGGTAAGGCCCCCGGCTTGGCGGTTTTATCAGCTGAAGAAAGGCAAGGGGCCTTGGAAGCGGTTCCGGTAGGGATCCACCTCCAAGGCCCATCGCTGATTTGGACGTCGGCGATTTATACGGCCCTTGGTGGCGGACTCAGGGAGTCCGCCACCACCAGTTTTGAAGTCTTAGAAAAAGCATCTTAGGTTAATCCTCCTTGGACCTGGATGTTGGAGGGGATTTTAGGGTTCGGTGTTTTCGTTGTCAAGCGTGCGAATTGCCTCACGTAAAATCTAAACGAAAGGGGAACGTTGCCTCACCTAAGAATCCAAACGAAATATGATCCCCTA